>DOJM01000575.1:19112-19293 GCA_003529225.1 Paenibacillus sp. | reverse complement strand
GAATTCGTATACGGTTTGGGTGAGCGTTTTACCGCGTTTGTAAAGAATGGACAGACCGTAGATCTTTGGAACAAAGACGGTGGTACCAGCTCCGAGCAAGCTTATAAGAATGTTCCTTTCTATGTAAGCAGCAAAGGCTATGGCGTATTTGTTAACCATCCTGAGTTGGTTTCTTATGAGA
>DOJM01000575.1:16975-19077 GCA_003529225.1 Paenibacillus sp. | reverse complement strand
AAAAAAGCGCAATTCAGCGTAGCTGGAGAAAGCTTAGAATACTTCGTGATTGATGGTCCTACCATCAAGGAAGTTATCAGCAACTATACATCACTTACTGGCAAACCTGCACTTCCGCCAGCATGGACTTTCGGCCTGTGGCTGACGACCTCTTTCACTACCGACTATGATGAAGCAACCGTTNACTCCTTCGTAGATGGNATGGCAGAGCGCGATCTGCCACTGAGCGTATTCCACTTCGACTGTTTCTGGATGCGTGAATATCAATGGACCGATTTCCAGTGGGATGAGCGCGTATTCCCTGATCCAGTAGGCATGTTGAAACGCCTGAAAGATAAAGGGCTGAAGATTTGTGTATGGATCAACTCATATATCGGGCAACGTTCCCGCTTGTTTGAAGAAGGTAAGAAAAACGGTTATCTGCTCAAAAAACCTAACGGTGACGTTTATCAATGTGATTTGTGGCAAGCGGGTATGGCGCTGGTGGACTTCACCAACCCTGCGGCTTGTGAATGGTATGCCGGCTACCTGCGTGATTTGGTAGATATGGGCGTAGATAGCTTCAAGACAGACTTCGGCGAGCGTATTCCTACAGATGTTGTTTACTTCGACGGATCTGATCCGATGAAAATGCACAACTATTACACTCAACTGTACAACAAGGTTGTATTTGAAGTGCTAGAAGAGAAGCTAGGTAAAAATGAAGCGGCATTGTTCGCACGTTCTGCAACTGCCGGTGGCCAACAGTTCCCAGTTCACTGGGGCGGTGACTGCTACGCAGATTATGAATCCATGGCAGAGAGCCTTCGCGGTGGATTGTCTCTAGGATTGTCTGGTTTCGGTTTCTGGAGTCATGATATCGGTGGCTTTGAGAACACGGCTCCGGCACATGTATTCAAACGCTGGTTGGCGTTTGGACCGTTGTCCAGTCACAGCCGTCTGCATGGTAGCACTCCGTACCGTGTGCCTTGGGCTTATGATGATGAAGCTTGTGATGTTACTCGCTACTTCACTAAACTCAAATGCAGCTTGATGCCTTATCTGTATGATGTAGCAGGACAGGCTCATGAACATGGCTGGGCTTCTAAGCGGGCTATGGTTATGGAATTCCCGGAAGATCCTACTTGCGAAGTATTGGATCGTCAATACATGCTAGGTGAATCCTTGCTTGTAGTCCCTATCTTCCAAGAAAACGGCGAAGCGAAGTACTACTTACCGGCTGGTCGATGGACTCACTTGCTTACTGGTGAAACCGTACAAGGTGGGTCATGGCGCAAAGAAAAATATGATTTCTTTAGCCTGCCACTGTTCGTTCGTCAGAACTCCTTGCTGGCAATCGGCAGCATCGACAACAAACCGGATTACGACTTTGCGGATGGCGTGAAATTTGGCCTGTATTCACTTGAAGATGGCACTACGACTTCTGCAACCGTTCGTGATCTCAAAGGTGCTCCTGAATTGACTGTGAAGGCTGACCGTAAAGGCAGTACGGTAACAGTTACTGCGGAAGGTAGTGGTAAAGAATTCTCGCTTTCCCTTAAAGATCTGGGAGCTATCGCTTCTGTAGAAGGTGCAGAGCAAGTAGATGAAGCTACTGTAAAAGTAAAAGCAGGTGCAAAAACCGTATCGTTTACGATCACATTGAAATAAGATTGTTTCTNNAACCTCTCTTGTAAACTGGGTGGATGATCTGTTCCCTTGGTTTATTGGAGAGGTTTTAGTGTTACAATCTTACTGAATAACGGGGGAAACGTTATGGATACTAATTTAACAAAGGGAAGTGGAGTATTGAACCAGACGGAATATACCTCAGCAACGGTTCTTTCAACTGCCGCGAATTTTATAATGAATAGGCAAGAACCGTTTACGCATACCTTCCGGACTTATATTCGTTTAAGGGAAAATGGCACGTTGAAGTTAAAGTTCTGGCATAGCAACGCGGTGGATTCTACATGGGATCAAGGGCAAGAAGCTGTAGGCAGTGAACCTGGAGGCAACTGGGTTATCGAAACAGCTTATATCGCTGACGGAGGAACAGAACCAGACGGAACGATAACTGAAAATACACAGCATGCGCTTACCTTTGAGGGCAAAGCCTCAAA
>DOJM01000575.1:15752-16970 GCA_003529225.1 Paenibacillus sp. | reverse complement strand
CGGAGGATCATTACTTGGCGTTTACGTGGACGATTAAGACACTCACTGCAGGTAAATCGATTCCTTTCAATGTAGAAGGGATGTTGGCTACAGCTTATGACGCGCCCGGAAATCTTGCCGCACAGCAATCAGCCGATGGTTTTACAGCGTCTGATAATCTTTTAGTACTGCCAAGCTTCATTGGGTATAAGAAATCTGTCACCAAGAAACTAGTATTCTTGGGGGATTCGATTACTCAAGGTGTGCGGACATTAAAGGATGAGTACGAATATTGGGTCGCGAGAATTGCGGATGGCCTTGGCACGGATATTGGTGTATGGAATCTCGGCTCTGGCTGGGCTAGAGCTTATGATGTCGCCGCGGATGGTCCATGGCTAAACAAAACTAAGCAAGGTGATGAAGTGATGATCGTACTCGGAGTAAATGATATTGATATTGGCTACCGTTCGGCGGACGAGCTTCATGGTGATTTGCAGACCATTATTTCTAAGATCAAGGGGGCAAATACTGAAGCTAATATTATTCTAAGTACGGTGCCACCGTTCAATTTTCAGGGAGAAAGAGAAGAAACTTGGCGCAAGGTGAATCGTNNTTTTGTCCAATCCGCCTATAGGTGTGAGCCGGGTGTTTGATATAGCAAGCCTATTGTCATTGCCTGCACCAGACGATCAACGGATCAGACCAGAGTTTATGAGTGGAACAGACGACCCGCATCCGAACGGCATAGCCGGTAAGACGGTCGCGGACGCCTTTTTAAAAATATAAGAATATAAAAGTTTCACGCTATACTTTATNNATATTTCTACGAGAAACGGTTGTCTTCCATAAAGGAGACAACCGTTTTCTCGTAGTGTGGTATTAATTAAATTTTAAACTGGTTTCGATAGTCCTTGGGTGATACACCAACCTGTTTCTTGAATACCTTGCTAAAATACTTCACATCATGAAACCCTATGATTTGCATGAAGTGCAATTGAATGTACTCTTTAGGCGGGGGAGTTGTCGAGGTATCCCAGTTGATGTGGTACGGAATAGCTGTACTTTCTACACTTATTTAAAGTTCTCGGGCTATGAAATGGATTTAGTTGTATTTAATGCAGCTATAATGCGAAGTATCGCGGTTCACAGTCAAATGCCGAGAATATAACTGCACAGAATACATTTATATGGATATTTTCTGCTGAACAGGCTGATTTAAGTGTACAAAATGCAGTTACA
>DOJM01000575.1:11966-15739 GCA_003529225.1 Paenibacillus sp. | reverse complement strand
AGCGATGAGCTCTGTCATACGCAACCTTATGTAGCATTTCACTACGCAGGAGGCGATTAAGCTGTACACCTTAGATTGTTAGTGAAGTCGTCTAAACTGCTCCGGTGTAGTTCCCGACTGCTTTCGAAAGGTAGCTACATAATGGCTGACATCACGGAAGCCGACTCTCTGCGAGATGACTTTTACAGTAAGATCCGGCTGGGTTACGAGCATTTCTTTGCTTTTACGGATACGTAGCCGTACGAAATAGGCATAAGGAGATAGCCCAAAGGTTTGTATGAATAGATTGTTGAGATATCGCCCTGAGACGCCAAGCTGATCGGCTAGATCGTTAAGTCCGAGATCAGGATCACCATAATGGCTGTCCATCCATTTCAGCAAGGGTTGCAGCTTATCCACATTGCGGGATATCGTTGTGTTGTTATGCAGTTGCCCATATTTGCTTAAAGTAAGCAGAAAGCGATAAGCATCAGTGGAGGCAGTCAGACNNAACATGTCCTGTGAGGCATCATATTGATCAAGTATTTCTCTTAGCAGGTTGGAGAGAGGGGCTTCTTTTTCCCAGCGGTAAAAAGAATTCATATTCATCCCCAGCGTCTCCAGAATAGATCCTGCGGAGCTGCCTCCGAACGTTAAATAAGAGGTGCTCCAGTTAGCAGCCGAAGCTTCATAGCGATGTGGGGTATAGGGAAGAAGTAACACACCGCTGCCTGCAGGAAGGGAGAAGGTTTTATTCTCAAAATGAATCACTCCTTCACCGGTGGCTGTTTGGAGCCAGTGATAGGTCTCGTAGCCATCTGTGCGAGATACTTTTTCCTGTTGATGATTGTGACCGATGCTGTCTAATGTGATAGGTAGATGCTGTCCACCCTCATGGGGGAACACAATTCTACGATACACGATACCCTTCAATGTCTTCATCTCCTATTAGTTCCATATTCTTATATGATGGGAAGATTATTTTATATTTATANNAATTATACTATAAAGGATGTGCGAAGTGTGATTAACGATAAATTACCTAAGATTTGGTACGGTGGAGATTACAATCCAGAACAATGGGATGCGCCTGTATGGGTAGAGGATGAGCGTATGTTTAAGCTGGCAGGAATCGATGTTGCCACAATTAATGTATTTTCCTGGGCGCTGATCCAACCTTCCGAAGACACTTATGATTTCTCGTCACTAGATGGATTAATGGATAGACTATATAAAAATGGTACTTACGTATGTCTGGCAACAGGTACAGGTGCGCACCCGGCTTGGATGGCTCATCGTTATCCTGAAGTTACTCGTGTTGATGTGAAGGGCAGAAAACACAAGTTCGGTGGACGTCATAACTCGAATCCAAACAGTCCAGTTTACCGTAAGTTTGCAGCGAAGCTGGCAGGAAAGCTAGCTGAACGTTATAAGGATCATCCGGCGCTTGTAGCTTGGCATGTTTCGAATGAGTTTAGTAACTATGATTATTCTGATCTATCTGAAGCGGCGTTCCGTGTCTGGCTGAAGGATCGTTATGGTTCTCTGGAGGCATTAAACAAAGCGTGGAATACACGTTTTTGGGGACATACGTTTTATGATTGGGAAGAAATTGTACTGCCTAGTGAGCTGAGTGAAGAATGGGACGGTAACCGCACCAACTTCCAAGGTATTTCATTAGACTTCCGTAGATTTATGTCGCATAGCTTGCTGGAATGCTACAAAATTGAGAGTGATGCGATTAAGGAGCACAGTCCTAACGTACCTGTTACCACTAACTTGATGGGCTTTTATGATGAACTGGACTATTTTGAGTGGGCTAAACATATGGACGTCATTTCTTGGGACAACTATCCTTCACTCGATACTCCGGTCAGCTTTACAGCTATGACGCATGATCTCATGCGCGGATTGAAGAATGGACAACCGTTCATGCTGATGGAGCAGACGCCAAGCCAGCAGAACTGGCAACCCTATAACTCTTTAAAACGTCCAGGGGTTATGCGCTTGTGGAGTTATCAGGCTGTTGCACGTGGGGCAGACACTGTTCTGTTCTTCCAACTGCGTCGTTCGATAGGTGCATGTGAGAAGTATCATGGAGCTGTTATTGAGCATGTCGGACATGAGCATACGCGTGTATTCCGTGAATGCGCTGAGCTAGGTAAAGAGCTGGGACAGCTTGGAGATCAACTATTGGATGCACGTAGTGCAGCTAAAGTAGGGATTATCTATGACTGGGAAAACCGCTGGGCAATCAACCTTTCAAGCGGACCATCCGTAGCTTTGGATTATGTGAATGAAATTCATAAATATTATGATGCACTCTACCAACAAAATATCGAAGCCGATATGATCGGTGTAGAAGAGAATCTGTTCAAATATGAGATTGTTATCGCACCTGTGATGTATATGGTTAAACCGGGTTTTGCTGAGAAGGTTGAAGCTTTTGTAAAAGCAGGCGGTACATTCATTACGACTTATTTCAGCGGGATTGTTAATGAGAACGACCTCGTAACCGTAGGTGGCTACCCTGGGGAACTGCGCAACGTACTCGGGATCTGGGCTGAAGAAATTGATGCACTTCTGCCAGGGATGAGCAATGAGATTGTGATGGATAAGGCGTGGGGCAATTTGAGTGGTTCTTACAAATGTGATCTTCTCTGCGATCTGATTCATGCCGAAGGCGCTGAGGTTTTGGCAGAGTACGGATCTGATTTCTATAAAGGAATGCCAGCCTTGACTGTGAATAACTTTGGTGAAGGTAAAGCTTACTATGTGGCTACTAGTCCAGAAGCTGAATTCTTGAAAGGATTCTTAGCCAATCTGTGTGCCGACAAGAACATTCAGCCGCTAGTAACTGCACCGGAAGGTATCGAATCTGTGCAACGTGTGAAGGAAGGCGTATCCTACCTATTCTTGCTGAACCACACCACTGGTAATTTGAGTGCGGATATTGGTGCTACTGAGCGTACGGATCTTCTGACTGGCAATAAAGTTAGCGGTTCTGCAGTTGTGCCAGCTCGTGGAGTATTGATTTTGTCTGATAAGAACTAATTCGTGTGTTATATAAAAAGATCTCCGGGACCCAGCTTGTCACCGGAGATCTTTTTTCGTTACGCAGCATTTCATTAGCTGCTGCTCATGCTGTCATCTGAAGTAGCTCAACCCGGATTGCCATTACTTAATGTAATGCTCTCCGCCACAGTGGAATCCGATTTAAGTGTGTATTGGATATATCATCAGCCTTCCGTTCTGCTAANNTTTCTTGACGCGTGCCATTGTCGAAGGTAACAGCTACGATTTTGGTATCCGCATCAGATGGTAAGGGTATTGTCGCTGACACTCTTAATCTTGCCGAAATTCATGGACATATTTGGTGCACCATTCTGCTGATTTCCGTTATCTTGTGGCTGCTGTGCTGACGAACCCGTGTCTGCTTGGTCATTTGCAGCAGCTGTACCTTCGGCCTCCGAATTCGCGCTGCAGCCAATAATAGAGAAGCGAGTAGACCTCCCAATATTAGAACAGGGACGAACATTCTCATTTTTTATTCCACCGTAGTAGGTTGAAGATAGTTTAGGAGGAATAAAACAAACGGTTCTGAAAGATTGCTTAATATTAGCTGAAAGTTGACCTAAAGAAATGAAGTGTGCAAATGTTATATAATGAACAAATATGTAGACTTAAAGGATAAGCCAACGTTCAGGAAAGAGGCAGCACATGAAGACTTTACTAGTAACGGGGTATCGTGCGCACGAGCTCGGTATTTTTGACAATAAGCATTTAGGGATACC
>DOJM01000575.1:9952-11950 GCA_003529225.1 Paenibacillus sp. | reverse complement strand
CCCGGGCAATATGGTGTGGATCTGTGGGCATGCGAGGTGGTGAGCGAACTTAAGTTGCAATATCCGGATTTAAAGCTTGGGATCATTACAGCACATACCGGACAGGAAGAGAAGTGGAAAGAAGAGAAGCAGAACGAATATAGACGTATTATTGCGGGTGCGGATTTCTTCGGGGCAGTCAGTAATGCTCCTTATGACGGTAGCTGGCAGTTTCGGGCTAGAGACGATTTGTTGTTCCGCAAAAGTGACGGAATACTGCTCTTTTATGATGAGGATGCAGCGGAGGGGAGTCCGAAGTTTTTTAAAGAGCGGGCGCTGAAGCTGCATGCTGAAGGGGAATATGAGTTATTTCTAATTCACTCCNNTAAGTATATATAAAGTTTGGAAATAAAAGCCCGTAAACAGTGAATGAGACCATCACCGTTTTTTACGGGCCTTTTAATATAAGAAGTGATCAGATAAAACTCTTTAGCGATGGTGCTTTTCGCATCTTGTAGTTTTGTTCATAAGCATAGGCGAGCTTGATGAGTGTAGGCTCCTGATAAGCTTTCGCTGAGAAAGTTACACCGAAGGGGGCGCCGGCTGATGTATATCCGGAAGGCACGACGATGGATGGATATCCTGCTCTGGAAGTAATTCTGGCACCGAAATCGGCGGGGAACAGCAGAGCATCCAGATTGTGCTCCTTCATAGTGGCGTCGATGCCTTCTTCCTTACATAGTTTTAGGTCAGTCGCACGGTGCAGCAAATACTTTGGTTCGGTTTGTGTGCCGGAAGAGGCATATTCCGCATCTATTAACGTAGCTTGGCCATATCTCAAAGTTTCCACAGGATGTGCATGGTTAAAATCTATAATATCCTTTAAGGTTCGCATCGGTGCCCCAGGGCCTAAACGAGATAGATAAGCGTTCAAAGCTGTTTTGAATTCATTCAATACCACAGAAGAATAACTAATTTCCCGGGCGGTCTTAATATCCGCAGGATCAATGATGGTCGCCCCAAGCTCTCTCATTCTATCTACGGAAGCATTGAACAGTGCAAGTTGTTCTTCTGTTAGCTCCTCGAAATAATAATCACGCGGGATCCCTATACGGGCACCTTGCAAGCCATTCTCGTCTAGGAATACAGTGTAATCTTCGTGGATTTCACCTGCATTCGTTCCCATGGCTGCATCGTGAGTATCATTGCCAAGCATTGCGTTTAGAAGCAGAACAGCATCACGAACGGTTCTGGCCATAGGACCAGAAGTATCTTGTGTATTGGATAGCGGAAGGATTCCCGAACGGCTGAGAAGTCCAACGGTTGGCTTAATGCCAATAATGGAGCCTAAGTTACCGGGGTTAAGGATCGATCCCGAGGTTTCTGTGCCAACAGAGACTGTACAAAAGTTACAAGCGACAGCTACCGCAGAACCAGCACTGGAGCCACCTGTTGGTGTAGATATATTGTAGGGGTTAAGGACTTGCCCGCCGCGGGAGCTGTAGCCGGAGGGCATGCCGGTTGTCATAAAATTGGCGAATTCGGTCATATTGGCTTTACCCATAATGATTGCTCCGGCTTCACGCAGTTTTGTAACTATAAACGCATCTTCCCCGGCAAAAGAATTCGCCAAAGCCAGCGAGCCTGCGCTAGTATGCATTTTATCCCCGGTATTGATGTTATCCTTCAATAACACAGGTATGCCGTGCAGGGGTCCCCGGGAGCCTTTGATCGTACGTTCAACATCTAGAGATTCTGCGATAAATAATGCATCAGGGTTGATCTCCAGCACAGAGTTAATCGTCAGGCCATTTTTGTCATGATCAGCTATGCGTTCATAATACATGAGAACTAGTTGTTTTGACGTAATTTCTCCGGCTTCTAATGCAGCTTGGATCTCCGGTATAGTGGCTTCTACGATTTCAAAACTCATGTGCGTTCACGCTTCTTTCCCTTTAGGATATAGCTTCCCCTTCATCTAACCATAATTTGGGTTTGGTGGATAGTTTTCTTTTTTAC
>DOJM01000575.1:9532-9919 GCA_003529225.1 Paenibacillus sp. | reverse complement strand
AAGAGCTTGCAAGCGTGCAACTGAAAAAAGGTGTCCAAATCGCCAAAACAAATGGCTGTTAGGACACCTCTTTTTATTTTTTTCTGATAGGAGTTGTTATTACCCCTGCTTACGCCTGTGCTGTAAATCCCTCTTCCGCTAAATATTCTTTAGCTTCCTCAAGGGTCTCAAAGGCCATTTCTAGATTAAGGTCGGCATAGACATACCATAAATCATCCTCAAGTTTTAGAGTCAGTGTATGGCCCTCATCATTAGTCCAGAGTGAGTCGGCTGCTGCCGCAGCCTTTTTCTTTCTTTTGCTGGCTACAGGGGCGTCCGGAATGTAAATCGACAGTGAGGTGATGGAGGCATCCAGCAGACTCCGCAGCTCGGACTCCGAGTAGTCGC
>DOJM01000575.1:7832-9517 GCA_003529225.1 Paenibacillus sp. | reverse complement strand
CTTATCATCTGCCTCATAGCCCCGCAATAAGCCTGCGAACACATAACCATTCCCATTAGGATGCAGGTGGTAAGCAACGGTTTTCTTATCATGCTGGCTTTCCTCGTAGTGATAGTTCACGCGCCCAAGGGATACGTTTTTACGCTCCAGTTGGGGGTAAGAGTCGAGAATCGCTAATTTTTGTTCAAAAGTAAGCATATACAGCCTCCGGTTTTCGGTGTGATTGTGCAAATGATTATACCATGACGATGGCCCGCAGACTATTTTTTAGTGATCAAGCGGTAGAGACAGCACGAAGGTACAGCCTTCCTCGGAGTGCTTCTCAAGCACAAGGCTTCCGTTCATAGATTCGGCCAAAAGACGGCTGAAGGTGAGACCGAGTCCCAGACCACGTAGTGTGCTCTGTTTGTCGCTACCTCGGAAAAAAGCCTCGAAAACATGCTCACTATGATTCGATGAGATGCCCAGCCCATTATCCTGAACACGAATCTCCGCCATGCCATGGCCTTGCTGTTCAAGCAACTCTACTGTAAACTGCACCATTCGGTCTGGGGCTTTGGCTTGTACACTGTTATTAAGTAAATTGACGATGACTTGTTGGATACGAAGCGGGTCCCCACGCAAAAATAAGGGAGTTCTTGGCATATGGAGTACAGGCTCCGCGACTTCATCCGCTTGTGTCAGCTTCCATTGATACACGATTTCGGATAACAGTGGTACGNNAGTCAGTGCGTTGTAATCCAGAAGATCGGCAACCATCCTTTGCAATCGTCCAGCTTCCTGCAAAGCAATATCTAGAAATTCCACAGCTTCATCGTCTTCGACAACCCCTTCACGAACGGCATGGATTAGGCCTTTAATAGAGGTTACTGGTGTCTTTAGTTCATGGGATACTCCGGCTAACATAACCGCACGGGACTGCTCAAATTGTTGTAACTTGCCGGCCATCTCTTCAAAAGACAACATCAGTTCATGGATTTCTCGTTCTTTGGCGTCCTTATCAAGAACAATATCATAACGGCCATGGCTGATTTGAGCGGCTGCCTTGGCTACTTTCTGAATCGGTTTTGCCAGTTTACGGGACAAGAGGTAAATGGTTAGCCAACTTAAAATGATTAGAAATAACAACAGAACGGAGAAAAAAATGATCTCCTCCTGCGGGATATGCCTCAGCGATTTCTTGGATTGAAGGACAATCACCTGTCCCAGCGTTTCCCCATCCGATTTTATGGACGCTACTGCAGCATTGAACTCCGGACTGCGAGAGTCGTTAAGACTATCATTAAGTTTATGCCTCATCTCATCTTCAGTTAGAGGCGGCATAGAGAACAGCATCTGATCTTGCTGATCCGTAATGATTACACACATTTCAACGGTTAACTTGAAGAATCGTTTTCGGTCTTCAATGAGCATTCCAAGATTTTGGCTGATCTCTATTGAACCCTCACGATTTACGCTCCGGTCAGCAATCTCCTGTGCTAATAATCCAGTAGTCTGCATCCGGTTACTCATAGCTTCTTGTTGGATCCACCAGAACGTCGTTAGCGCAGTTAGGAGGAGGCCAACACTAATGATGAGCAGGTAACGAATCGTCCAGTAGGAGAGAATCGAGGTACGTTTGGGGCTGCTTTTCTTTAGGTTGTCCATAATTGATATCCTGTCCCTCTCAGGGTACGGATTTCCCC
>DOJM01000575.1:0-7766 GCA_003529225.1 Paenibacillus sp. | reverse complement strand
AATTGCTCGCGAGTACATATTTGATTAGGTCTTTCAGCCAGAAATAACATGACCGACATATCACGTGGACTAAGACTCAGCTCAACCCCGTTTAAAAAGACAGCTCGTGCTGTAAAGTCGATAAACAAACTGCCATAATGCCGTTTGCGGCTACCATCGGACCACTGCGAAGGACGGCGTAACACCGCATTCACGCGTGCTACTACTTCCTCAGGAATAAAGGGTTTAGACATATAATCATCCGCACCGCCGTCGAGTCCGGCTAGTCGGTCATTGATCCCGTCCCTTGCGGTGAGCATAATCACGGGACAGCTGCTTTTTTCACGAATCAGCTTTAGCAGTTCAAAGCCGTCCATGTTTGGCAGCATGATGTCGAGTAATACTAATGAGGGAGGTGTTATAGCAAAAGACTCCAGTGCAGCACGTCCGTCGGCTACACGGGTGACATGGAAGCCTGCTTTTTTCAGATAGGCACTGAGGACCCTGGAGATAGCTTCCTCATCTTCAACAATTAGAATAGATCTCATCAATGTGGTGGTCCTCCAATCTATAAAATTACGACAAGTTTAACACATCATCGCTCGCTCTGCTCTGACTTCTTCCCGACTTATTGCTTTGTTAGAATGAGGGACGAGCTTGAAATTANNAGAGAAAAAGAATAGCCTTGATCGCGGCCGGAGTCATTATCGTAGGAGTAGTCACAGGTTATACATTGCTGGATAAATCGCTGGGCAATAATGTGGAGATCGAGTCCGTGATTCCAGGGCAAGCTACAACAGCCGGTAATGGAGAAAGCACGGCTAACACTGGAGCACCAGTAGGTATGGCGGTCACAGCCGAACAATTAAACGGTGATTGGACGGTTACGGATGCTTCTAAAGTATATTGGTCAGTAACCACCTCTAAAGAAACAGTAAACTTTGTGGATAACAAAGTTCAAGGTACCTGGAAAGTCAATATAGAAGATTCTACTTCGATGGTTGGAGAAGGGACAGTAGATATGAGCGCTCTGGACTCTGGCAATGGCCAAAGAGATGAGCATGTAAAAGGGGAAGACTTCCTTGCCGTTACGGAATTTCCACAATCTACGTTTGTAGTGAAATCATTCTCGGATCTGCCAGCAGAATGGACCGAAGGAGCAACTGTGCCAGTTGAAATGCAAGGAACGCTTACAGTGAAGGGTGTGGAAAAGGACGTTACCTTCCAGTCTCAAGCAGCGTACAGTGGTGGACAGCTGATGCTGTCGGGTACAACAACAGTGGCCTTTTCTGACTTTGGGTTAAATAATCCACACACCGTTGTGCTGGATACGGAGAACAATCTTGAGGTTCGATTAGAGCTTGTGTTGAAGAAATAGCAGCAGTCTTTCCGTAAGGAAGATGTTGCTGTGAATTTATAGAGAAACTGTACGGAAGAGACTTTCCCGGGCCTAATAGCTTTTGGGAGAGTCTCTTTGGTTTGGAATGAAATGTATGTTTTAATAGAAGTATCTGTCTAATAAATAGCAATAAAGGAGGTGTTCCTTGTGATCCAGGTGGCGGCAGCGATTATACATAATGAAGAAGGACAGATTCTTATTGCCCGGCGCAGGCAAGGTAAATCTCAGGCAGGTCTGTGGGAGTTTCCTGGCGGAAAAATAGAGCAGGATGAGAGCATCGCAGATTGTCTACAAAGAGAGCTTCAGGAGGAGATGGGGATAACAATCCTGCCCTATGAGAGCTTTGGCGTGAACGAGCATAACTATGGAAGTGTCGAGATCAGACTGGTTGCTTGGAAAGCCCGATATTTGGGAGGTGTAATTGAACTTGTCGATCACGATGAATATAGGTGGGTGTTTCCAGCTGAACTAGGTCAGTTCACTTTTGCTCCTGCAGATATTCCTTTTGTAGAACGGCTAATGATGGGGTCGAGTCAAGTGTGAAGGCAGTCTGAACATCAAGTAGAAAGGAAGAACTCAAGTGCACATATATGAAAAGCTAGTGCGTGACGGAATCCCCAACCTGATAGCTTCTCAAGGTAAAGACTTTAAAACAAGGATATTAGAGCCCAAAGAATACATAACTGAACTACGTAAAAAATTGAAAGAAGAGTCGGAGGAATATTTTCGGGCNNCTGAACGTCGTGGCGGATTTAAGGATCGGATATTTTTGATTGAAGTGGAAGGAGAATAACTAGGGATTATTGTTCCGTATAAGGAGGTTATTCATGTTGTCCAAAACCAAACTGATGATGATCTTAAGCGGTGTGGTAGCCTTGATTCCTGTAGCTATTTATCTATTCCTATATTCCAAAATGCCTGATAGGGTCCCGATCCATTACGATGGGAACATGGCTGATAGATTTGTAAGCAAATCTAGTCTGGAAGTTATTTTGCAAAGCGGGCTTGGATGTTTGGGATTTATAATCATGAAACTCCTCCAGTTCCTATTGCAAAAAGCGTTTATTCAGAGCTCTAACGAGCATTCAGCGGCTTTGAGCAGGATCTGGAATATTGCTATTTTGGTGGTGACGGTGGTGTTTGCTGGCATCAGTTCCTATACATTTATTAGAATGGTCTGATAGAATTAAAGAGACTTAGCAAAAGGATTAGGAGGAACATGCAAATGAAAATAGATAACGCTTACAAGGTAAGATGGGGAATTCTCAGTACAGGCTGGATTGCCCATCAGTTTGTTACTGATTTAGCTCACGCCAGCAATGGTGTGGCATATGCTGTGGGTTCGCGATCACAGGAAAGTGCAGATAAATTCGCGAGGGATCATGGAGTACCACATGCTTATGCTACCTATGAGGAATTGGTAAATGACCCGAATGTAGACGCGGTATATATTGGAACGCCACATCCTTTTCACAAAGAAAATGCATTAGTGGCGCTACGTGCCGGCAAAGCTGTCCTATGTGAGAAGCCTTTTACCGTGAATAGCGGAGAATTGGAAGAAGTAGTGGCCTACGCTAGAGATCATAAGCTGTTCCTGATGGAGGCCATGTGGAGTCGCTACATCCCGGCGATTGTGAAGGTTAGAGAATGGATCGCCGAGGGTAGAATCGGTGCTGTTCGTTTGGTGAAGGCAGACTTAGGATTTCGCACCGACTGGAATCCGGAAAGTAGATTGCTGAATCCGAAGCTGGGCGGGGGCGCGCTGCTGGATGTTGGGATTTATCCGGTTTCTTTTGCCTCGATGGTGTTTGGGCCTAATCCTGAGTCTATATCCAGTACGGTTTATATTGGTGAGACTGGAGTAGATGAGCATTTCTCCATGCTGCTGTCCTATGGTGATGGGAAGACCGCTTCGTTGAACGGCGGCATTCGTCTTAATATGCTGGAGGAAGCGCATGTGTTTGGAACAGAGGGCCGTATAATTGTTGAAGGGACGTTAGTGAACCCGAAAGCTGCTTCGCTCTATATAGGGGATGAGAAGGTAGAGAGCTTTGTGGATGATCGAGCTTCTATCGGATATTGTTTTGAAGCAGAAGAAGTAGGACGTTGTCTTCAGGCAGGGCTTACAGAGAGTCCGGTGATGACATTGGATGAATCGTTAGCGATTCTGAAATTGCTGGATCAAGTGCGTGCACAGTGGGGTCTTAAGTATCCTGGAGAGTAAATAAAATAAACAACACCCTTCGGTTTACATGCTACTAAGGTAGCTCCGAGGGGTGTTTTGCTATATCGAATGATAGGTGGAAGTCTAGTTCTGACTATTGGCGGTTTTACTTTTGCCTGCTTGGACCCAGCCGGCCACTTCAACCGTGCGCTTCGCTTGATGAAAAACAGCGTCACGGATCCGATCCTGATCTTCGACCATTTTACCGTCTCCATCTACACTGACGCTTGTTCCGTACGGGTTGCCTCCCGCACCGAATGTGACGGGATCAGTATAACCAGGTGCAGCGACAATCGCTCCCCAGTGATACATCGATGTGTAGAGTGCCAAGATCGTAGCTTCCTGTCCGCCATGCGGATTCTGTGCTGAGCTCATGGCGCTGACGACTTTGTTTACCGTGAGTCCTTTGCCCCAAACCCCTCCGGTTGTATCAATGAACTGCTTCATTTGAGAAGCAATGTTACCGTAACGGGTTGGAGAACTGAAAATAATCGCATCGGCCTCCACAATATCATCGGGTGTTGCAATGGGGATATCTTTTGTCTTCTCAGCCCGGGCTTTCATGGCCGGATTTGCAGCGATTTTATCCTCGGGAACCAGCTCCTGCACCTTCAGCAGTTTCACCTCAGCCCCTGCTTTCTCGGCGCTTTCTGCGGCCCATTGTGCTAGCTGGTAGTTAGTTCCTGTGGCACTGTAGTAGATGACAGCTAATTTAATTTTTAACATGCTGAGTCATTCCCTTCGAGTGTAGTTCCATACTATTCATTACCNNCCTGCTCTAACTGGACAGACAGATGTCCACTTCCCTTGTGTATACTGAACTCAATTACAGCAAATGAGGGAGAATGATGAATACTTATTTTGCACAAAAACCGAAAATGACATTGGCTGGGGTTAGCATACGTACGACAAACGAAGTGGAAATGGGTCCCGATGGGGGCTTATCGCGGCTGTGGGAAACGTATTTTCAGAGTAATATTGCGGGGCAGATGGATACGGTTAAGCCTGAGTATATCTATGCTTTGTATACAGATTATGAGAGTGATGCGTCGGGTGCATATACCGTTGTGATTGGGCATGAAGTCGCTGTGGGGAGACATTTAGCGGATAGCGGCATAGTGAGTGCGGCTGTTCCAGAGAGCAAGTATATGGTTTTTACGANNTGGGCGTATTTTAAGGGCTCTACAGAGGTAAGAACTTATACGGGCGATTTTGAAATTTACGATTCGCGGAATTTTGATCCTGCTAACACGCAGATTGAGATTTATATTGCGATTGAGTAGATCGGGGGATAGATTTTTTAGTTAAAATAAATGTTTGCGCGGATTTGGGGGCTGCCGGGAGGCAGTCCTTTTTTCGTGTGATGAGCTGAATGCCTCGGGCGAGGGTGAAGGGGGGCCCTCCCTATTAAATAGAGATGTACTCGCAGAGGCAGAACTAAGAGGAGCCACTGAAAGTATGCGGAAGAGCTCAACATCCCAAAAAGCACCCTGCATCAAGGAGAGCCAGTATCGAGAACGAAAGTATGAACCGGCAGCCAGCGTGAATCGAGTACGTGAACTAGAGGCACAATTGAAAGAAATAAGCCGTCAACTTCAAGAAAAAGTTAACAAGATGAAATATTTCCAATCTTCGGTCATTTACCTCTCTAATCGTATAACCATTGTCTATCCAAGCGTGAGGCTTTTGTGTGATACCTTTAAAATGTAATGTAATTTAAAAGTGAAAGAAGTGAACGCATGAGCAAGTTTGATAAATAATGTAGCCTTATACCGTTCTGATAAAGTAATTTATTCGCAGTTGGTCAGTATAGGATGTAAAAGTGGAAATGGATATACGGATAAGGGAGGAAATTATATGATTATTATCCGCGACGTTAAGGCAATACTGACTGCTCCAGAGGGGATTAATCTGGTTGTGGTTAAAATTGAAACTTCCGAGCCCGGCTTGCATGGCTTGGGCTGTGCTACATTTACACAGCGTTATTTGACTGTAGCATCGGCTATTGAAGACCACTTGAAGCCATTCCTGATCGGTAAGGATGTGCAACGCATTGAAGATATTTGGCAGACGGCAATGGTTAGCGGTTATTGGAGAAATGGACCGGAATTTAATAATGCTTTGTCCGGAGTAGATATGGCCTTGTGGGATATAAAAGGAAAAATCGCTGGACTGCCGGTATATCAACTGCTTGGCGGGAAGTGTCGCGAAGGTGTAGCAATATATAAGCATGCCGATGGCAACAGCAAAGAAGAAGTGGAAAAAAACGNNTATGTTCGCTGTCAAATGGGATTGTACGGTGGACGTGATCACAAGATCGTGAAGCCGGATAATGCGTTGGATGGTGTATACTATGACCCTAAGGTATATATGAGAGGCATTGTTGAAATGTTCGAACATTTACGAAGCACAATAGGCTGGGAAGTAGAGTTGATCCATGATAGTCATGAACGATTGACGCCAATCGATGCGGTAGGCTTTGCTAAGCAGCTAGAGAAATTCCAGTTGTTCTATTTGGAGGATGCACTACCTCCAGAGCAAATTGAATGGTTTAAACTGATCCGTCAGCACACGACAACACCTATCGCGATGGGTGAATTGTTTAACAACCCGAACGAATGGATGCCGTTGATTTCAGGACGTTTGATTGACTATATTCGTATCCACGTAAGCCAAATCGGCGGGATAACACCAGCCAAAAAGATGATATCACTCTGTGAGGCTTATGGTATTCGCACGGCATGGCACGGTCCTGGCGATGTTTCCCCGGTTGGGCATGCAGTAAACGTACATTTGGATGTCAGTAGCATCAATTTCGGCATTCAGGAGTGGAATGGTTTTAATGACGAAATTCACGAAGTATTCTCAGGCATACCTGAATCCAGAAACGGATATGTGTACCCGAATGAGAAACCAGGCTTGGGCATTGATATCGATGAGAAAATGGCTGCCAAATTCCCATGTGAGAACGTGGTTCCAGCTTGGACACTAGCTCGCCTACCGGATGGAACTTCCGCCCGACCTTAATAGCTACGGGATAACCAAGAATGTAAGAAATGCTACCGGAATTTATATACCATGAAATAGAAGTGAAAAAACTAAGTCAAAATAAAAACGGCAAAGCTGAAGGAATAAGGCTTTGCCGTTTTTCAATGCTCACTATTTCTTACATGNNCATGCGAGATATGCGTCAAGCTATTTTACTTTTCAGCTAGTAAATCTGAGACACTAAAGCGTATGTAATTCCTTTTTTGTCTTTCAATTGTTGAACTCTGTTTGGTAAAATGGATTTTTATTTACGATGATCACGTATGGCAATTGATTGTGCCATGAAGCTATTGCTTTCTTGAAAAAAAAAATAGCCTTGAGAGAGTCTCGAACTTCAGATAAAATCAGTCATGCTATCATTATAGTGAATGAATAGGTGTTCCAACTTTTCTAGATTAAGAAGTTATTTTTGGGGGTGTGTGGTTATATGCTTTTCAACATGAGGAGAAATTTCAAATCATTTCTTTATCACTACCTGACCTTAAAAAAGAGGATTATTATTATCTTCTTATTTAGCTCGTTGATTCCTTTTATTAGCATAGGCCTGATTTCTTACTATACGATCTACTCGATTCTTACAAATAAAATTCAAAGCGGTATTAAAAGTAATTTAAACCAAGTTGAGCTTTCATTAGAGAATACCATCAGTAATTTGAACCATGTATCCCAACAGCTTGCATTTGAAGGCAGTGTAGGCAAGAAATTAGACCAATTGTTATCAAGTACTGATAGTGAACCATACGAACGAGTCAAAATGAAAAGCGATCTGAAGGAAGAATTAAGTCTTATCACTTTCACGAATCCTGGTATCGGATTAACCCTGTATTATTTCCAAGATGATCATTCCTATGATCTTGAAAATTCGGGAGTCAAGGATAATTTTTCTCCGGAAAAATTGCCATTGTTGGCCCAATATTCTGGAATTTCCTATTATGGTCCACATATAAGCAACAACCGTTTTGATCATCAATATGTATTGTCTGCTTTAAGAAAAGTCGAACTTCCTAATCGAGATGATGTTTATGTTTACATTGAAACAGGGTTACATTTGACACAAAGCATCCTTAATAATGACCACACCGGAGGGAAGAACTCCCATATATTCGTTGATAATAA
>DOJM01000574.1:1911-3236 GCA_003529225.1 Paenibacillus sp. | reverse complement strand
GGTATTCCCTTGCTTCTCCCAAGCTTTGAGTGCATTCTCGACGGTTTTCTTCCCCTGATAAACATCAATGAATAGTTGTCGTCCAACATCGCCAATCTGGCTAATCCCAGGCTTCTGCATCTGTAAACTGATCAATAAAGGATCCGTTGCAGGTAAAGGCTTAAGCGTATAAAATGCCTCTAAATTTACAGAAGGGGTTTGAGCGGTAATATAATCCTTACGGGAAGTCAGTTCACTCTTGTTATGGGCTTTAATTTTCGCAACCTCATTACTGTTGACGAACTTAATCAAATCCCAAGCATCTTCCTTATTAGTAGCCGTAGAAGTAATAGTCATCATATTACCGNNCTAGGTACAGTAACCACGCCCCATTTGATGGGACTGTAATTTTTGATCTTAGCAGCATTACGAGCTACTCCCGCCAGTTCATTGAGATAACCATATTCTCCAACGACCATTGCTGCTTTACCTGTGAGGAACAGATCGCCTTGGATTGGACTGTAGGTATTCCCTTCTGTTCCTGCAAAATCCAACCCATTTAACTCAGGTACAATTTGTTTCTTAACCAACTGGCTGTAAGTAGTCCAAGCCCGATTCCACTGCGTAGTATTTACAGTCATGTGCTGACCCTTATTATCGTACATCTTAAGTTCTAACGGTGCGACATAGCTCTGCATATCCCAGAATGGATCACTTAAGTATCGATTCATCGAGAACCCATATATCCGTGTTTCTTTATTAGATGACTTCTTCGTCACCTTATCTGCCAGCGTAAACAGTTCATTCCAAGTCATCTTGTCCGTTGGATAGCCCACACCAGCAGCATCAAAGATTCCCTTGTTATAAAAAAGTGCACTAGACGAGAAGATCGGCGCCAACGCAAAAAGACTTCCTCTACCCAGCTCACGAACTCCATTCAGCATTGTAGGCGCCATATTGCTTAAATCATACTGATCACGCGCTATAAGCGGCTCCAACGATTGGACAAGATTATGATCCACTAAACTCTTCACTAATGCGCTATCACCGATGATCACATCAACAGGCTTATCCCCGCCCATAATCGCTCGGATATATTCCAAATTGTCAGAGCTTGCGTCTGAGGAGGTGTTATTGTACCGAAGGTCATTCGTATCTATAGCCGGAATAATCTCCAATTTGATTTCTGGATGCTGCAATTCATACATATCCGTAAACTGTTGACGAAAAAACCAATCGTCCTCCCCAGACCATAGACTCCCAATACGCAATACACGTTGCTCCACTGAAGCCTTAGAAGGCTCAGCCCAAGCCGTATTCCGCCCATCAGAGATTAAGGGTAGTAT
>DOJM01000574.1:0-1814 GCA_003529225.1 Paenibacillus sp. | reverse complement strand
ACAGAGCCGCAATCTTCACTTCCCCACTCGCCTACTACCTCCCTATGACCGAAACAATCGGACCAACTTGCGACTGAATAATTGCACTATCTGCAACTATTAGCGCTGAGTTAATTTTGTTTTTCCTTTTTATTGCACTCTGTGCAGTTAAAAAACGTTCTAAGAGCTTTCTAAAGATACGAGGCTGATTATAATTGCACAAAGTGCATTTTATAATGCCAATTCCTCTAAGAAAAGTTAGTTTAAGTGTACGAAATTCAACTATTCGTGTCTTGGATGACAGAGCGTCACAGTTAAGTTACCGAGTGTCAGTGCGTAGAGAAAGAGAAACAGGGTATAGAACAATTCTCTTTTTAATCCCACTCTATGCAGTTAAAAAATAAAAGCCCCTCACAGAAAAGTGAGAGGCTCGCCTAAACTATATTCATTTATTTAAGCTTAAACACCAAATGATGACGGATCTTTTCTCCAAGACTTCAGTAAGTCTACGTCCGTCGATTCAATTTTGCCTTGTGCAAGAGCCACATCAATCAATGTGCTGTAGTTGGACAAGCTTTGTAATGGCATTTCAGCTGCAACAAAAGCATCCACCGCACGGTCCAGCTCATAGCTGAAGATTGCGAGTACAGCCAGCACTTCTGCGCCAGCTTCTTGCACGGCCTGAGCCGCTTTGATGGAGCTTCCGCCTGTGGAGATCAAGTCTTCAATAACAACAACCTTTTGTCCCGGCTTAATCAGTCCTTCGATCTGATTCTGCTTGCCATGGCCTTTAGCTTTATCACGGATATAAGCCATAGGTAGATTGAGCTTATCTGCTACCCAAGCCGCGTGTGGAATACCTGCAGTTGCTGTACCTGCGATCACTTCAGCGTCCGGATACTCACTCTTAATAAGCTGAGCGAAGGCATCTGCAATATAGTTACGAACCTCTGGGTAAGCCATAGTCAGACGGTTGTCGCAATAGATCGGCGATTTAATGCCGGAGGTCCATGTAAAAGGCTCCTGTGGACGCAGTGCTACTGCTCCAATCTCCAGCAAATAACTTGCTACTTGTTCACTTCTATTTAATGAGCTCATGCTAGGGTCATCTCCTCAATAATGTTTAGTGCTGCTTGACGCGGATCCGGCGAAGCAGTAATCGGCCGTCCTACAACAAGGTAGTGACTACCCTGACGAATAGCTTTTCCAGGTGTCATAACCCGGGACTGATCGTCTAAGGAAGCACCTGCAGGCCGGATACCCGGTGTAACCGTGCAAAATGCTGGGCCGCAAGCTTCTGCGATAGCTGCAGACTCTTGTGGTGAAGCCACTACGCCATCTAGACCTGCATCTGCTGCCAGCTTGGCGTATCTTACCACAGTATCCGCTACCTCACCTGCGATTCCAAATTCGTTATTCATCACTTCTTGACTCGTACTCGTTAGCTGGGTAACTGCAATAATCAAAGGCATCTTGAGGGCTGCATTTGCACTAACTGCTGAAGCCGCACCTTCGCGAGCTGCAGCCATCATTGCTGAGCCCCCCGCCGCATGTACGTTAAACATATCAGCGCCTAGATTAGTGAGACTTTGTGCGCCACCTTTTACTGTGTTAGGAATATCATGCATTNNACGTCAACGAACACAGAATAACCACGAGATTTCAGCTCTTGAATAAATTCCGGTCCTGCCGCATAGAACAGCTGCATGCCTACCTTCATATAGCATGGAATTCCTTCCAGCTTGTCGATCAAGGCTCTTGCACCAGTAACATCAGGATAATCCAAAGCGATCATCAGTCGATTCGCCATCTCTTTCCATTCTACATCTCCAACT
>DOJM01000154.1:15145-18420 GCA_003529225.1 Paenibacillus sp. | reverse complement strand
ATTTCATGCGCAAATCACTGAAGCCTACGAGCAAATTCCTTCTAAAATAAATATCGCGTCAGAAAATATGCTTGAAAAGCTCGGAGGTTCGAATGATCCGGCAGAGTGGGAAAAGTTCGGTCTGAAGAGCCCTGCTTCCACCCGGACTTATATTATCAACGATCAATACCTACAGAATAAGCGAACCTCATGGACCGGAACGACCGTATTTGCTTATTGGCTTCGCACGNNTTGCAAGGCCGATATTCAAGCTGTCAAAATATTGATGCAATGAAGGGGCGGTTAGCCCCTACTCCTCTAGCTCATCCAGCTTCGCTTCCAATTCAGCCAGCTTGCGATTCGCTTGATCCAATATCTCCTGTTGTTCTGCGGCTTTTGCTCGTTTTATTTCTTTTTTGATGGCCACAATCTGCTGTTCCAAATAGAGAATTTCAGCTTCATTTTCTGCGTTGTTCCAGATCTGTGAATAAGTCATTGTCAGGCCTCCTTTTTTCTCTACGCAAAGGTTTCAAGTTCACGCTTCTAGCAAAATCCTACTCTTTTAATGCTTCCTGTATTAAAGGCATCCCAGCTTCAACTAAACGTTTGTTTCGAATGAAGAAAATGGACAGTATTACAATTAACACCCCTGTTCCAACAAGAAGCCATTCAATCTCAATTACATCTGCGAGCGGACCGAATATCAGCATTCCGATTGGCATCATGGAAGTCGATATCATACCAAAGACTCCGAATATGCGTCCCAAGTAATCCGGATCTACCTTCTCTTGTAGCATTACGGTTGTCGGTGTATTAAAGACGGGCATAGCTACGCCGAATATAGCCATCATAACCAAGTAGATCCAAAAAACAGGTACAATACCCAAAGCTAACGTACATACCCCCATAATTAAGCTAGCGAAAGTCATCGTATATACTTTGTTTCGAAAGCCGCCCCATGAGGCAATAATTGCTCCGCCAGCCATCATACCGATAGAAAAAGCAATTTCAATGGCTGTTAATCGCCAATAGCCATCTCCAAAGCTGCGTGTCACTTGAAGTGGTGTTAAAAATGCAGCCGGTGCCATCAATACGAAGAAAAAGGCAAAAAAAATGAAAAAGATTTTGAGAAAGCTGTGGTTTTTAATATAGCTTAAACCCTGTTTAAAATCGTCCAGATAGCTTGTCGTTTGTTTATCAGCCGCTTTTTTATGCAATGGTATTTTCAAAAAGAAAGATAATGTAGAGATCGCTATCGCCGCTGTGACAACATCGATAAAGAAAATAATCTCGATGGTTGCCATTGTCAGCAATGACGCACTTACGATAGGTGCAACAAACNNGAGCGCACGGACTGCAGCAATAGCGAACAACAACCATATCTCATCATAACCAAGCAAAAATGTAATGGCTAAAATCAGTGTGACAAAGGCAATCATGGCATCTGCTATGATAATAAGATATTTCCGGTTGAAACGGTCTGCCCATACACCTGCAAACGGTGATAATAAAAAGGTAGGAATGAATCCACAAATAATAAATAATGTCATCATCATACCTGATTTTGTTGTGAGCGTGACGTACCACATAATTGCATATTGAACTAAAGCAGAACCGAATAACGAAAATGTTTGACTACTTAGAAAGATAATTATATCCCGTTTCCAATGTTTTTTGTTTTGTGCTTCGTTTGGTATCACTATAATTTACTCCCCCATTTTTAAAAAATATTATTCATTCCCCATTCGCCTATTAAAATTAATTGCCAAATCCGGTACTTCTAATTCTATGTACAAAAATTTTATATAAATCATATTTCTAGAATAGCACAGAAATATTCACCCCACCATTCAGCCAACATCTTAAAATTAGCCTGTGCACACAAAGAGCCGGTCCCCCCTCTTTCGAGAAGCCACCGGCACTTTTTTACGTTTATTTCATTCTCCGTTTATACACTCGCATAGCGGAAGCCCAGAAGAACCCAAGTATCGCNNGCCGTCTCTCCGAGTAAAAGAGAACGAATGCTCTCGATAAGCGGTGTCATGGGCTGATATTCCGCGAATACGCGGATAGCCGAAGGCATGCTGTCGGTCGGTGCAAAGGCTGAACTAACGAATAAAAGTAACATCAAAATGTAAGAAAATACTCCTGCTCCCTCGAATGATTTGGCAAGCAAGCCGAAGGTGACGGCAATCCAAGTAAACGCAAGAACACTAAGCAACAAAATACCAATGGCTAATACCCAACCGAGCACATCCGCTTTCGGCCGAAATCCCATGCCAAAGGCAACAAGGAAAATGGCAAGCAATGAAATGACGTTAAAAACCAATGAAGCAACCACATGACCGCCTAGAATGGAGGCTTTTGCAATCGGCATGGAGTGGAAACGCTCGAATATGCCTTTCGTTAAATCGTTATTGATACGAAGAGAAGAATAAGCCACGCCACTGGCAATGCAAAAGAGTAATATTCCAGGCACAATATAATTGATATAGCTTACATCCCCGGTGTTCATCGCTCCGCCAAAGATGTAAACAAAGAGCAGCATGATCATGATCGGCATGGCGATGACGGTAATAATCGTGTCGATGCTACGTGTGGAATGGCGAATGACGCGCCCGCTCATGACGGCGGTATCGCCTAGGAAATGAATGAATTTCATCGGGAGCCCTCCTTTTTGCTGGTGACAATTGCGAGAAAAACATCCTCAAGTGAGGGCAGTTTCTGGGCAAACTCGGCAATTTCTATGTCAGCTTCCGCTGCTTTCGTTAGCAGTCGCATCAAATGTCTTGTACTTCCGTCTGTAATAACGGAGAGCGTTAGATTGTTCGAATCAGCGGTCGCGTTGAATTCTTTTAATAGGTCGCATGCTTGATTTAGCGTTGTTTCATTGTCGAATCGAAGTTCGATATGACCCCGAGGTAACCTGCTTTTAAGCTCCGCCGGACTGCCACTTGCCACGATATGACCTTCGTGTAAGATCGCGATTTGATCGGCTAGATGGTCAGCTTCCTCTAAATACTGCGTAGTTAGAAAAACAGTGACACCCGATCTCGCTAAATCCTTGATCATCTCCCACATAGCAAGACGCGCTTGCGGGTCAAGTCCGGTGGTCGGCTCATCGAGGAAAATGACCGAAGGGTTCCCCAGTAAACTCATGGCCAAATCCAAGCGCCGACACATCCCTCCGGAATACGTGGAGATTCGGCGATCGGCGGCATCGAGCAAGTCAAAACGACGCAACAACTCCTCGGCTTGTTTGTCAGGATCCGGCAAATGGCGGAGTTTGGCCATCA
>DOJM01000154.1:11297-15117 GCA_003529225.1 Paenibacillus sp. | reverse complement strand
CAATCGCCCAATTGTTCGATGTCATCCTAATCCCCCCTATCTTCCAAGTTTTTTGTGAATGGACTCGTTCATTTTGGCCCGCATTTTCCCCGTCCAAGTCTGAGCGGAAACGTCCTCCAGTAACCCGTCGCAGAACGCCATTACGTCATTTCCTACGATCTCCAGAACATCTCGACCTTCAGCAGCTCCCATCTCAAACATGTCGAGCATTCCGGGGAACAGGTTAATGACGCTAGAATCGTTAGATGAGAAGTTCAGCATGTAACGTGATGCGATATTGTAAACTTCTCGGTAATCGTTCGGGAGCGCTTTTGAACGTTTTACGCACTCTTTGTAAGCCTTTTTTTGTTCACGTAAATCTTTAAATTTAGCGAGCATGTTCTTATACACGGCTATCCTCCTTCAGTTGAGTAAGTCTTGACGAAACATATCCCCATTTCTCCCAAAACATGGACAGTTCCCGCCATCCCTCTTCATTTAGACTATAAAATNNGATATCGACGAGTTTATTTTTTTCTAACCGTATCAAGATGGTGTAGACCGTTCCTTCAACAACATCTTCGAAACCGAGCGCATTTAGCGTTTTTACGATTTCATAACCATAGGTTTCTTTCCGGCTGATGATTTCAAGTACACAGCCTTCCAAAACTCCTTTCAGCATTTCTGTTAGGTTATCCATTAAAATCCTCCAATGCTACTCTGTATTGCTTAGTACCACTATATAGTATCACCGAGTAGTGGAAATGTAAATAGGAGGAAAAGGGGAATATGAAAACTAATAATAAACTAATGATGATGCATTGTAGATATCCATTGAGATTTCATTAAGATTTGAACATCTAAAAAATGATATTTTTAGAAAGACATTTAGTAAATGACAAAAATAATTCTAAAAGGTAGGTTGTAATGATCATGAACAACAAATCTCTTTAAAGGTCTATAGTATTGGCTCTTGGTTTGGAGGACTTAGACGCAGCAACGAAGGCAAAAATCGATGCGATGATATCAGAAGCTAGACAGTTTCGTGCTGTCTGAGGATTGAAAGACTATCATCATCAAGCTACATAAAGTTCTACAGTTCGATGATCAGACTAAAATGCCGNNAAATCGACATAAGCGATCTGAAGACGCTTTATGGCAACTCAGTGAAAAACAAGGGGCGTAACCCGATTCTGGTTACGACAAGCGAATCACTAGTCACCAAACCCAAGACCACTATACCATCGACATAGAAGCCTCCGACGAATCCAAACCCGAACCCGACCAATCCTAACCCGAACGATTGATGTCGTGAAAATGACAACCCATAACTGGAGCGACTGGTTTTTGTATGAGGAGAATCCGGTGGTTGTGGTGGACGAGTAAGGGCAGATAGACAAATAGTAATATTCGATTGCTGAATACAGAGCATTACGGGATGGACCCGTCGCTCTGTATTTTTCATGTCAAGAGTCAACATTCAGATCATAAAAATACTACCATGAAGTAAAGTATTGACTAGAACCGAGAGTTAGCTCTATCGTGTATTCTAGGCATTCGTTGGTGCTTGGCTGTAATTATGGAAGCCAACACCGCAATTGCAAGTGATATGCTTCAACAAGAAATCAACGAAACAGGAACGGACGCGCTTGGGGTATGTTTTACCGTCTCTTGTAGTTATTTGGGTTGTAGGATACTTACATCAATTTTTACAAAAATGAGCGACTACAGGCGAAACTAAGCGGCCTCAGTCCCATGGACCAAGGCCGCTTAACCGTCTTATATTATTTGTATTGTCTACTTACGGGGTGTACTTCAAACGCTGGTCGACGACCTGCATGCCTGCAACACTTCGTTCTTTAATGCGAAACGACAGTCCAACCTGTCGTATTTGCCAAAATGTGATAAGCACATGTTTCGTTGCGCCGTTTAACGTCCACATCCAGCACACCGCTACCGAGACGAAGCCTGCGGACGGAGAGCCAGTCCATTCCCACCGGCAATACGGGATGAAGCGATATTTGTCGCGTCATATAATCAAGCTGCATACCGAGCATCACTTCAATAAACACGAAAGGTGTAGCGGCTGCCCACGCCTGAGGGGAGCATGCGACAGGATAGTGAATCGGCGTGTCCTTATCCGCAGAATAACCGCAGAACAGTTCCGGCAGGCGATGATTTTCAAAGCTAGAACTGGCGGCAAGTAAGCCCTCCATAACGGTCAACGCTTCCTTATGGAAGCCTTCGTGATTCAGTCCCATTAGACACAGTGAGTTATCGTGCGGCCAAACGCTTCCGTTATGATAGCTGATCGGATTGTAGCCCTTTTCGCCCTCTGCCATCGTCCGAATTCCGTAACCGCTGAACATTTCCTTTGATAGTAGCTTGTCGGCGACTGCTGCTGCCCTATCCGGATTCAGCATGCCGGACATGAGCACGTGTCCAGGATTCGAAGTAACAGTTTCAACCTGTTCTCTGCCGCAATCGAGCGCCAGCGCATAAAATCGGTCGCTTTCCACCCAGAATTCCTTCTCGAACAGCTTCGACAGCTCCTCAGCTTCGGCGATAAGATTGCTGGACCAGGCGATCATTTTGTTATCGTTCGAATACGGCTTCATCGTGCGGAGAAGCTCCGCAATCGTCGTCTTAGCCTGATAGACATATCCTTGTACTTCGGCGAGAGCGATTGGAGCTTGCGCATATTCTCCGTTGCGATGCNNTGATTCGTAATACCTTTGGCGGATTCTTTGTTATATGTCACAAAGCTGCTTTCATCCAAATCGCCGCATGTATCGATCCATTCCAGCGCCCGCCTGATGTTGGGCATCATCTCTTCAAACAACTGTATATCGTCGGTCCATTTAACATATTCACCGATCAGGATCAGAAACAGTGGCGTCGCGTCAACCGTACCATAATACGGTGTAAACGGCACCTGGTTCGTATTTGCGAGCTCGCCATCGCGTAACTCATGCATAATTTTTCCCGGTTGCTCGTCGCGCCAGCTATCCGACTTTTCACCTTGATAGCGAGCCATCGTCATAATCGTGCCCTTGGCGATTTCGGGATGAACAGGTAGTAACTGCAACGCCGTGATCAGGCTGTCGCGTCCGAACGGTACAGCATACCAAGGCAAGCCGGCCACAGGAAACAAGCCAAAACCGAGATCCGTGAGCAACGCCCTGATATCCGACAAACCCCGTCGATAGAGGCTATCGAAAACCGGATGATTGCTGGCCACCCCTGTCGATCTTTGCTCCCAATCCGCATACATGCGCTGTAGCTCTTGTATAGCATCAGCATGTGAATGGCGCTGGGGGTAGGTTTCATTGATGACCGGAACAAAGAACAGTTCGATCGATGCCGATTGCCCCGCTTCCAAATCCATATAATAAGCGATCACCGCTCCTTCATTCGAAACAGTGACATGGCCCGGTGCTTCCATCCATTCGACGAGTAGCGACCGCTTTACGTCGTCCACCCCACCGTAATCGATAGAAAACCCCGACGCCAGCTGTCGGACCCCTGTCTTCCGTCCGAATTGGCCATCTTGAAATCCGCGAATGACAAACATATCTTTGAAATCGGCATCGATCTCCAGTTTAATGCTGAAACGTTGAAGATGCGGGTTNNTTGAAGTTGGTCGCGCGAATCGTTTCATAGAGAATGCCCTTATAGATAAATCGCGTCCGCTTAATCTCGACGGATTCACGCCATAGCTTTTCTCCATCTTTGATATCGGGATTCGTAAGCACGATATTCGAGACATAGTTCCGGTCAGACTCGGATGCAAGGACAATCGGCTTTGCCCCATTAACGGTCAACTTCAAATGGCTGAGAA
>DOJM01000154.1:7544-11251 GCA_003529225.1 Paenibacillus sp. | reverse complement strand
CAGTCGATATATCGCCGGATAAATCCGTAACGAGAAACAAATCGTTTTCTTTTATGACGCTATATGCCACTGCTGCACCTCGTTCGTATTCGTTTATTATCCCTTAACCCCGGAAGAAGCTACGCTTTGCTGCACTTGCTCCTGAACAAGTACGTATATCAAAATCCCTGGAAGAATCACCATCAANNTAGGAGAATGCTTCGTTAAAAAATTCCAGTGCTACCGGCAACGTTCTGTTCTTCTCGCTGGTCGTCAAAATCAGCGCATAAAAGTATTCATTCCAATTGTTCAAGAACATCAAAATGCCAGCTGTCGAGATGCCCGATTTCGCCAACGGCATATTCACATTCCAGAAAATTCGCCAGAAGCCCGCGCCGTCAATTAAAGCTGATTCGTCAAGATCTTTGGGAATCGCGATAAACGCCAAACGTAGGATGAACAACGCCAGAGCCATTCCGAACGATGCATAAACGAGGATCAATGCGGCTTTCGTATCATAGAGATCGAGTTTCATGATGATCGTGAAAATAGGCTGCGCGCGTGAGTATCCCGGTACGAGCAACGTAATGGTACAAAGGATAAACAAGAAAGATTTCCCTCGAAAGTTGAATTTCCCAAAAATATATCCTGCCATCGTGTAAATAAAAAGCGCAATCAATGTCGAGGCTATTGCAATGAACATGGAATTCATAAAGTAGCCGAAAAAGTTGTACTGCGTGAAAACATCCTTATACGCGTTAAAGTCGATTTTTTTCGGCAACGAAAAAGGATCATTCAATATTTCTTTGTTCGATTTGAAAGAAGACAACAGAATCCATAGAATCGGGAAAATCGACACCACTACCGTAAACGTCATGACGCTGTAGGAGAGAATGAGTTCAGGCCATTTTCGGATATTTGTTATCATTAGCTCTCCTCCTTAATAAGTACTCTCGTTCATCTTGAACAACCTGTTGATCAAAAGAAGGACTAGGATACCAAGCAGAATCATGACGGTCGCTGCAGCGTTGGCGTATCCGTAGTTGTAATTGACGATACCGTCATAGAGCATCAGCGTTATATTATAGGTATCGTTGCCCGGTCCTCCTCGGGAGGTAAGCGCCACTTCCTCGAAGCCAGATATCCGCGCTGTGACAGACAATATGATGCCTGTTCCGATCGCTTTTTTGACAAGCGGCAGGTTAATGTGACGGATGATACCCCACTCGTTCGCTCCGTCCAAAAGCGCAGCTTCATGAACTTCCTTGGGAATGGCCATCAAATCGTTATAGACGATCAAGGTGACATATACCGCATAAAATAGCCAAGTGAGCGTAATAGCGAAAAAAGAGGCAGGGGAATCGAAAAACCAATTGACATGAAAATCCGAAAAGCCGATGCTTCTAATTATATGGTTCAAAATGCCGATTTCATCGTTGAAGAACAGTTTGTAAATAATCGCCCAAGCAGCAGCAGAGATAACCATCGGCACCATGAATACACCCCGGACGAATCTCCATCCGATATGTTTCTTGTACAATACGAACGCAACTAGCGTACCGAATCCGACATGTAGCGTAGCCGCAATAAGCGACCACAGCAGGATGTTACGCAAGGCAATGAAAAAGGTGTTGTCATACGTAATGAGATGGATATAATTATCTAAACCATTAAATTGGGGGGCGCGTAAACCGTCCCACTCCATAAATCCCGTTACGAGCACCGTGCCGATCGGAACGACGTAAAACAAAGCCAGCACAAGAACCGTAGGCGCCAAGAACACCGCAATCCATACATTCAACCACTTGATTTTCATTTTTTCACCTCTTTTTCTGCAATGAGCCCTTTCACTGCCAGTGAAGGGCTCATCCGTTGCGGCTTATTTTTTGAATTGTTGAGCTTTCTTCGTTAAATGCTCGGCGAATTCTTCAGGCGTCATTTTATCTTGCGCCAGCAGCGGTAAATATCCGCTGAACTCTTTGGACGCAATCTGATCCGGCCATACATCCGCCATGGATTGCGCGATCATCTTCAGATCGTTGGTCACGGACTGGTTCATCTCGCTCAAAATCGGATTCAGCTTGGAAGTAAAATCGGCGGAAGTCTTAATGTTCGGTGCTTGACCGCCTTCGGCAACCATATACGCTTCGATTTCCTCGGGAGAACGGATGAATTCGATGAATGCTAATGCTGCTTCAGTCTCTTCTTGTTTCAGCCCCTTCGGAATCCACCAAGAGTACTCGGCTGTCGTGGCCAACCCGATACCGCCAGGATACAGGGAAACGCCGACCTTCTTGTCAAAGCCTTCCGGCGCTTTCGTCGTATCCGAGAAGTCGCCGACCATCCAAGTCCCGTTCGCGATAATCGCCGTTTTTTCGTTCAGGAAGTTGTTAGCGGAATCAGCGTAAGCGGCTCCGAGTGCATTGTCCGTCGTGTATTCCTTGAGCCATTTTTGTACTTCGCCGAACGCCTTGACCCACATCGGGCTCGTATAATCGAATTCCTTGTCGGCGCGGTTGCTCTTCAGCACTTCTTCCGCTCCCGGCTCGTTGGCCATGAAAGCGGATGCAAGAAGCATTGTGGTCCAGGCGTTTTCCCCTGTCATCAGGGAAAGCGGTGTAATGCCTTTGTCCTTAAGCGCTTGAAGCGCTTGATCGAATTCCTCGAAATTCATTTGCGCGATTGGTTTCGTAATTCCCGCGTCTGCGAACATTTTTTTATTGTAGAACAAGCCGATCGGACGAACTACGGCAGACGGCATAGTGTAAATTTTGCCGTTTCTTGTATTGAATGCAACGGAATCCTCGATCAGAGTCGCTTTCAATTCCGGCTTCGAATCCAAAAACGGCTTCAGGTCATAAATTTCGTCCTTCTCAATCAGACTCACGACAAGCTCATTGGCTCCCTTTTCTATGAGCGCGGGTAGCTTATTTTGCTGCCAAAGAAGCTTGATTTTGTCATTGTAATCATCGTTCGGTACTTCTTCGATTTGAATTTCATATTTGTCAGCATACTTTGAGTTAAAGCGCTCTACTTGCGGCAGGAAAAATTTTGCCCCTACGTTCTGACCCGACTTATAATGCGGAATTTTTAGTACAACTTTTTCTTGTACAGCAGTTTCCACCGATTTGTCGGTGTTTGCCTCCGACAAGCTTGGCGTCCCATTTGCGTTCCCGCCCTCGTTTTTGGACCCACATGCTGTTAAACCCAGTGCCATGGTCAAACACAGCATCAATACCATTTTGAACCTCTTCATAAGTCCATTTCTCCCCTTCTACTCAGTTAGTTTTATTTAAAGATTTCCGAAGGAAATCCTTAAAACGGTGTCTGACGGAGTTTTCCAAAACGTTTTGGGAAAAGACTACAAAAAGGTCTTTAGCCTTTTTGCAAACGATCCGCACTTTCACGGATAATGAGCTGGTTTTCAAGCACGATTTTATGATTGACTTTACGCCCTTCTATCATGTCGATGAGCATTTGCGCCGCTTGGTAGCCCATCTCGTATTTTTCCTGGCGTACAGTGGTCAGTTTGGGTGTGGAGTAGGAGGCTATTGAAATGTCGTCAAAGCCGATCACCGAAATGGAGTCGGGTATTGCCCTGCCCATCTGCTCCAATTCTTTCATCACGCCCAGCGCCATAATATCGCTAGAGCAAACGACGGCCGTCGTTTCGGGATGGCGCGACAGGATTTTGCCAATGGCAGCAGCCCCGCCATCTTCCGAAAAGC
>DOJM01000154.1:280-7488 GCA_003529225.1 Paenibacillus sp. | reverse complement strand
CGCCGGCGACAGGGATGTCTATTAACACGGAGGGGAACGATGATTGGTCAATGACCTCTCTCAAATAGGGATCGGTCGTCTTTAAACCCTTCAGGATGACACCGTCAACATTGCGCTCCCGACAAAGATCCGAATAGGTTTTTTTCATTTGTTTGTTAGGGTTCGTACTGAACAAAATAATATCGTAATTCAGTTCGCTGGATCGGTCACTAATGCCACACAGCACCTCGAACGAAAAAGCAGCTTTGACGCTGTCACGCGTAAGCTCCGATATGATGACGCCGATCGTATTCGTTTTTTTCAGTACCAGACTTTGTGCCTGCGAATTCGGTCGGTAGGACATTTTTTCGGCCAGCTTCTTGATCCGGTTTCTCGTTTTTTCATTGACGTCGGGGTAGCCGNNGGTTGTAATGGATACTCCGGCCGCTTTGGCGATATCTTTGATTGTGGGAGACATATAAAAACCTCAAACTTTCCAAAACGTTTTGGTAGTGCTACTATCAATATAGCATCTCTTGAAATCGCTTGCAATCTTTTATTGGCACTTTTTGGATGAACGCATTTACAACAAAATAACCGGAGGTTGAATGAATTGCCGAAACTGGAAATTTACTTGATCACGCAAGGCGACGATTTGGGGGGAAGCTATTCCGCCAACAAGGCCATCCACGAGGCGTGGCGTAACGGCGAGCTCCGCAATGGTTCATTGATGGCAAATGGCATAGCGGTACAGGACGCCGCGAAGCTATTTGCCCAGGAGGATGGATTTTGCATTGGCCTTCATTGCACCCTACATGCAGAGTGGGACCGTGTTCGCTGGGGTCCGGTATTGTCTCCAAAACAGGTTCCGAGCTTAGTACTCGAAGACGGCACTTTTCACCGGTCTCCTGCAGACTGGAAAACGTCGGGATTTGAAATCTCGGAGGTGATGGCCGAATTACAAGCTCAACTGGAAGCGGTCAGAAAGCTGGGCTTCAAACCTTATTACGCTGATACGCATATGGGCTTCGAGCGAATCGACGAACGACTCACTCACCTATTCGATAATTGGTGTAAAAGCGAAGGGTTAATGTCCTACCGAAACGTTTGTATGGATATTAGTTATAACGGACTAGGCCAAGGAGAAGATCCCGTATTGAACGTCATTCAAGCATTGGAATCCGTCCCCTCCGGCATTTATCGCCTAGTCACGCACCCTACGTTTATGGATGAGGAGATACTTAATTTCGGAAACGCGCAACATTCCGGCGAACAAATCGCTAGGGAGAGAGACGCCGACCGCAGACTGTTCCATGACGAACGGCTCAAGCGGTACATTGCCCAGAACGGAATTCGCACCATTCGTTACGACGAGCTCTGGAAATATTGCTAATCGCATAAAGACCCAGTTAAAAACCTTCAAACTGTGAGATTCCATTCAATAGTTTTCAAATTATTGGTTCAATTTATATAGAATGGATAAGAGGATATCCACCAAATGTGGACAATGTAGGGGAATCATGGTTACGTACATTAAAAGCAATAACACGGTTTTATAAGTACAACATGCATTCAAAGAGGTGAAACGTGTGCCTATCAAAAATGGTAATCAATACAACGAACGAATCAAACTTTTCGAATTGCTCCCAAGGCCAGGTGACATGAAATACTATAGCCCTGGCTGGAGCGTTAAGACTTAGAAATCGCACCTAATTATACGAGATCAGTGTTACAATTTTTTCAGCACGAATACTCATCCCTTCAGTTACTCCTTTGTNNGAGCCAGAGCACTCACAATTGCACCTAACAAAGTCACTCCGTTCCAGCCAAAGTAAACATAGATACTGGTAGATGCGATCGACCCAGTGGCGCTGCCAATGGAATAAAAAATCATGTAACCGGCAGTAAGCCTACTGCGTGCCTCAGGTCGCAAAGTAAGGATCATGCTCTGATTGGTGACATGTACGGCTTGTACTGCAAGATCAAGAAGGATAATACCAACGATTAATGCAAGAAGCGAATGTTGAACATAACTTATTGGCAACCATGATATGAGCAAAAGAATCAAGGCTACACCTGTGGTCTTCTGCCCTAAACCTCGATCGGCGNNCCACCTGCGAGACCAAATGCTCCAATCGCTGTATGTGAAAGAGAAAACGGTGGGGCGCTGAGAGGTAATACTAGAGACGTCCATAATATACTGAAAGCGGTAAAAATCATCATGGCTAGTGCAGCACGGATTCTAAGAGTTCGTTCCTGAGCAAACAACGTGAACATTGAACGAATCAACTGTAGGTAAGATAATGATTCTCTTTTGTGCTCATAATGTGGCAGCACCCGAAACAATACACATGCCATGATTAGTGTTAACACCGCGGAAACAAGGTAGACAGAACGCCATCCTGCTAAATCCATTAATACGCCAGCGAAAGTTCGCGCCAGTAGAATACCAATTACAATTCCACTTGTCACAACACCAACGACACGCCCACGTTCGGCTGGAGCAGCCAAAGTTGCCGCGAATGCAACGAGCGTCTGTGTCACTACGGCAAGAAACCCAACCGCTGCTATACCTACGAATAACACTATACTGCTGGTGGCAGTACCAACGACAATTAAAGCCAATACGGATAGGAGCATCTGTCCAGCGATCAGCCAACGCCGATTTAATAGATCACCCAGAGGCACTAGTAATAACAGTCCAAGTGCATAAAAAATTTGAGTGATTGTAATAACAAGTCCAACGAATGAATGAGAAATACCAAACTCGTTCGAAATAGCGTCCAGTAAAGGTTGCGCATAATATATGTTAGCAACAACTATTCCGCAGGCGATGGAAAATAAAAGTGCCACATTACGAGATATTATTGATACAGGCACTTGTTCCGACGCTCTAAACCCTCCTTGTACTTTTTCAGCTTTTTTGACTGTTTGATCCGCTATAATAGCTTTCGATTCCTCAACAGATTCCCCCAAAAATAACGCCTCCTGATTAACTTTTATCAAATTCATAAATTACATACCGATCAGTACGTAATTACGTTTGACAAATATAACTCTAAAAAAAGATAACTGTCAATAGATACTTTGTAGGACAAGATAAATTAGAAATTCACTGTTTATTTNNATTATCCATTTCGATTGACATAGTAATCTTCACACCATAAAATCATATTATACCGTTCGATATGAAAAGAGGGAGTTACTATGGCTCGACCACGCGAATTTGATGAGGAAAAAGCATTGGATGCAGCTATGCAAGTATTTTGGGAAAAAGGGTTCGAGGCTACCTCTTTAAGCGACCTGACATCAAGAATGGGTATTCAGCGGCCTAGCATCTACTCAACCTTCGGAGACAAAAAAGGACTATTTGAAGCTGCATTGCGGAAATATACGAGTTCTCATGCTGCCTATGTTCGTAACAAGCTTCACAACAATCCTTCTGTTAAAGAGGCTTTCCGTGCCTTTTTTGAAAATATGGTGGCAGAAGAATATGGACAAAATCCGAACTGGGGATGCTTTTGCATCAATTCGATGGTTGAACTTTCACCCCACGATGAGAAATTTGAGATCCTAACAAGAGAACACCAGATGTATCTCTCGGTAATCTTTCAAGAAACGATTGATCGAGGTTTGCGCTCAGGTGAACTTGATCCCGCTATTAACGCAAAGAGTTTAGCGCAAACACTAGTCATATCATTAATTGGACTTACCGTGATCATGAAATCCCGTCCTGAAAGATCATTTGTAGATAATTCTATAAAAGAAATACTTACATTATTGCGATAAAATCAAAAAATTAAGTAGTAATTTTGTAACTTCGAAACTTTATTATGTTTAATAACTCTTCACTAATCCTGTTTTACTGTCGATAATTTATAGTAGATGGAAAAGTATGGAGGAGCATATGAACACTAATCGCAGAACTGAACCTTTTCGATATACCCTTAAAGAACCTGTAACCCTTGATCTTCATATTCTTAGTATTAACGGAATTCAGGTGCCTTCTAAGCCTGTAAGAGCTGTGTTGTTCAATATTAGTCGAACAGGCTGCCACTTATCGTTACCCCTCAACATTAATCCAGAAAATANNATGAACCTATTTACTTAGAAGGAATTCTAAAATGGAATAGAGAACAGCAGGACTGTTTCCATTACGGTATTCAATTAGACATTCCTGAAGCAGACATTGAGTGTCTTCCGAGGGTGCTACGCAGGCTCGCTGGAGAAGGTAAAATATTGGTTCGTTGAGATGTTAACAAAAGAATAATACTCCATTAGTAAAAAACAAACCCGCGTGTAAACGCGGGTTTGTTACAGTTTTTGCTGCTGTTATTGAAAATCAAGATAATTCCTAACACTTCTACCTTTGTTCTTGAGGTATATCTCGTTCAGGGGCTACCGGTATAACTTGCTCTTTCTCCAGCACCTCTTTTAAATCATCCTGAATTCTTCGATCCCAATGAGGAACACCGGAGCGATATGCCGCTCTACCAGTTAGGTGGGCGGATAAAGGTGCAGTTATAAATACAAAGACAATTCCTAGTAATAGCTTTGCACTAATATGATCCTGAAAAAATGCAAAATATAGAAATGCCCCAACCAAGACACATAAAACACCGAGAGTGGCACTTTTAGCAGCAGCATGTGATCTTAGATAAACATCAGGTAACCGTATCAAACCAATAGCACTTACGGCGCTAAGCAATGCCCCTATANNCTGTAGTCTTGATCATTTCCATTTTCTAGCACCACTCCCTTTTCGATATATCTGGTAAAGGCTGTCGTTCCANTAAAGGAAAGAATTCCAATCAACAAAATAATTTCTATAAAAGCCTGCGTTTGGAGAATGACAGATAACACGGCCACCATTGCTAGCAGATTAATTCCAATCGTATCTAGTGCAGCGACTCGGTCAGGTAAAGAAGGTCCTTTCACCAAACGCCAAGCACATACGCCTATAGCTAGAGCCATGATCGTAATAGATAGCATAAGAATAAAGTGGATCATTAGCGGGTCACCTCCAATATCGCACGCTCAAAGGTATCACGGATATTTGCTCTGAACTGAGCGGGGTCATCAACATCCATGGCATGAATATACAATGTCCGATTATCATCCGAAACTTCAAGCACTACCGATCCAGGAGTGAGGCAGAGCATCGTGATTAACGTTGCCACTTCCCAATCCGATTTTAGCTCTGTAGTATATTTGAGGATAGCTGGACGTATATTAGGCTCCGGTCTTAGAACAGCTTTTACCACTACATAACTTGAAACGACCAGTTCACGCAGCAGCAATAGAATTAGCTTAATGATTGCCCACACTTTTCCAAGATATAACCTCGGCCAAAAGCGTCGCATTCCGAGCAGTATGAGTATACCGAGCAGGAAACCAATGACGAAACGTGGCCCAGTCCAATCATTGTGCAGAAACATCCACAGGAATGCTATCATGAAATTCAATAATAGTTGAAAAGCCATAGTATCTACTCCTTCATGACAGCGTTAATGTATAATGCTGGATCGGCCAGTACGGCTCCAGCTTGGCTGACATATCCGTTTACCGTCTCAGCACCTACACCCATCAGAATTACAATCGCGAACAGAACAGCTGCCGGTGCCATCATAGCTTTATAATGAAGCGGCTTGACTTGTTCTTCCCTTTTCTCGCCACCCCAGAATACCTGCTGGAATACCTTGATCAAGGAATATAACACTATGAAGCTTGATGCAAGTGCAATTAATGCCAGAGCCACATGATTCTGTCCAAATCCACTACGTACCATCATCACTTTTCCAGCGAAACCACTAAGTGGTGGAACACCAACCAACGCCAAAGTCAGTACAAAAAACATCCAACCGGTCCACGGATAGCGTCTGATTAAACCACCCATTTCTTTTAAGCGGTCGGTGCCCGAGGCTGAAATAATCATCCCACCCAGGAAAAATAATAATGCTTTGGCAACCATGTCATGCATTAAATAAAACACTACACCATTTAACGAATCCTGAGTCGCAACAGAAATNNTAATTAAATATTCGGCCCAGATCATTGTAAGCCAATGCACCGATTGCACCAAGGATCATCGTCGCTCCCGCCATCCAGGCAATCAGAGAATGGGTGAGTCCCGGTTCTTGAATAAACATCAATGTAAAGGTTCGTGTAATTGCATACAATCCCACTTTCGTTAACAATGCCCCAAACAGTGCTCTAACAGCCACAGGTGGTGCGCTATATGAATCCGGAAGCCAGAAAAAGAGCAGCAAACCTGCCTTTATTGAAAATACGATCAGCAGCAGGACCGCAATGACGTTCATTACACCGCCTTGTCCCGCCTCTGCAACACGCATAGATAGATGTGCCATATTCAGCGTTCCTGTCGCGGCATATAAATAAGCAAGCGTTGCTACAAACAAGGAAGAGGAAATCACGTTAACTAATACGTATTTTAACGTCTCTCTCAGTTGACCTTTGGAGCCACCAAGTACAATTAAAGCGTACGAGGCAACTAACAGGACCTCAAAGCAGACGAACAAGTTAAACAGATCTCCGGTGAGAAAGGAACCAAACACCCCAGTTAATAGAAAATGGAAAAACGGATAGTAATAGNCCCGTTCTCTTTCTCCCCCAATGCTGGGGAAGGAAAAAAATAGGCAAGCCGCACCAACAATAGCACAGATTAGCACAAGTAAGGCCGCAAACATATCGGCAACAAAGACAATGCCATAAGGTGGAAGCCATCCACCCATATATAGGGTCTGGATGCCCTTTGTACTTACCTGGTGCACAATGATTCCAGCAACCAAGATATTTAAAAACACACTGACGGCACTAATAATACGTTGCAGATCCACTCGTTCTTTTAGAAAAATCAGTATAACTGCCGTAAAGGCCGGAATCAGCAGAGGCAGCACTAACAAGTTGTTCATTGTCTCTCCTCCTTGGTTCCTTCCACATCATCCGTACCCGTCGAACGGTAAGTCCGATATGCCAAAACAATGAAGAATGCTGTTACTCCAAAACTAATTACAATAGAGGTCAATATGAGTGCCTGCGGTAACGGATCTACATACGCCTCCGCTTGTTCACCTAGCAATGGTGGAGCACCTGTCTTGAGACCCGACATTGTCAGTAGCAGTAGATGAACACCATGGGTAATTAAATTAGTACCCAGTAGGATGCGTAGCAGGCTTTTGGAAAGGACTAGATAAACACCTACGGAAAAC
>DOJM01000154.1:0-148 GCA_003529225.1 Paenibacillus sp. | reverse complement strand
ATCCCTCCCGATCGTAAGTATGATATTCATAGTGACACCAATAACAGCTAGATAAACACCAAGATCAAAGAACATGGCAGTGGTTAGTTCTGTTTTGCCCATAAGCGGCAATTGGAAATATCCAAACGTTTGGCTCAGGAAGGGTACG
>DOJM01000052.1 GCA_003529225.1 Paenibacillus sp. | reverse complement strand
CGGAGTTATCCACATTTTTTTGCATTGTATAATTTCCTATACAATAAAAAAAGCCGCCCAAGGTTACCCCAGGCAGCTTCAGCTTCATTTTCAAACCTATGATTAAAATTCAAACTCCACATCGCTTAAGCGTCTTTGGATTTCAGAGATGACACGTCTTTCTTCCTCTTCCCCTTTAGCAATAAAGGTAACAGAGAAACGTACAAACGGACCTGCATCATCCCAAGGCACGGTGGAGATTAGCTTTTCACGGATCAGGAATTGTGAGAAATCCTCACCGGATTCGAAACGGCGGCCACCTTTGACACCCTTAGGTGCTGCAACATAAAGGAAGAAGGAACCCTTTGGTTTCTCAGCTTGGAAGCCCAGGCTGTTCAGTGCATCAACCAACAGGTTGTGACGACGAGAATACTTGGCAGCAATCGCTTCGGAAATCTCTGGATGAGCAAGACCGTAAGCTGCAGCTTTTTGAATCGCGATAAATTGACCGGAATCATTATTATCCTTCACATCACTGAAGGCTTTAACAACTAAAGGATTCCCAGCAACAAAGCCGATTCTCCAGCCTGTCATATTGTAGGACTTGGACAAGGAATGCAGCTCCACGCCAACATCCTTAGCACCTGGCACAGAGAGGAAACTAAGCGGCTTCAAACCGTCATAGGTCAAGGCAGCATATGGTGCATCGTGGATAACGACTACATCATATTTTTTAGCCCATGCAACTACCTCAGCAAAAAACTCAGGAGTCGCACTAGCGCCCGTCGGATTGTTTGGATAGTTCAAGTAAAGAAGCTTGGCTTTATGAGCAACTTCTTCTGGAATTTCGTTCAGATCTGGAAGGAAGTTATTCTCCTTCTTCAGTTCTACTGTAAACACTTGTCCACCCAAGTATTTAGTATGTGTACCCAGCACTGGATAACCCGGCACCGTCATGATCGTAATATCTCCTGGATTAATGAAGCAAGAAGGCAACATCGCCAGCGCCGGCTTAGATCCGATAGAGTGAACTACCTCCGTAACGGGATCAATGCCTTCAACACGGAATACTTCCCGCAAATAATCAGCAGCAGCTGTCTTAAACTCAGCAATTCCATTGTCCGCATAACCACGGTTTTCTTCCTTAGCTGCTTCTTCAGCAAGCTTAGCCACGATACCTGCATCAGCCATCTCATCTGGCTCGCCTACGCCCATATCGATCAATTCAATATCAGGAAAATCCTGTTTTGCGGATGCTTTAGCACGTTTGATTTTCTCGAATTTATAAATCGAAGTGTCCTTGCCGTAGTTAGCACCGCCGATGCGGTCTGCAAAATTAGTCTGAATGAAGCTGTCTTGGTATTGTTCAATACTCATACTTTCATCTCATCTCCTGGCTATCTATTCTCATTTTAGAAGAAACGGCTTCGCCGTCCCTTGGATGGCTTATGTTTATAGAGATCCGCTTCTGTGATAAAAAATAAGGATAAAGAATAAGGCATAACCTTCTCTTTATCCTTATGATATTAAATATGATGGAAAGCAGAGTTCAATACCATAGACTAATTATCACTTCATTTGTACTTATCTGCTGCGCAATGTGAACAGAACATCTTCCATGTCTTCCGGAATAGGTCTGCTGAATTCTTTATATTCACCTGTCGTAGGATGAATAAATCCAAGCACCGCCGCATGTAACGCCTGTCCATTCATAGCTGTTCCTTTACTGCGTCCATAAATCGGATCGCCAACAAGCGGATGACCAATGAATTTCATATGCACTCTGATCTGATGCGTGCGGCCAGTCTCTAGCTGCAGCTCCAGTAGTGTACAGTCACCGAAACGTTCCATCACCGTAAAATGGGTCACAGATTTCTTGCTGTTCTTTTCCGTTACAGTGTATAGCTTGCGATCATGTGGATCTCTACCGATCGGAGCATCAACCGTTCCTTTGTCATGCGACAAATTGCCGTGTACAACTGCTATATAGCGGCGTGTTACACTGTGCTCTTTAAGCTGAGCTGCGAGCGACGCGTGACTGGCATCATTTTTAGCCACCATAATAAGACCAGAGGTATCCTTATCAATACGGTGTACAATACCTGGACGAATCTCACCATTAATACCGGACAGATCCTTGCAGTGATACATCAGTGCATTTACCAAGGTGCCTGACGGATGTCCGGCAGCTGGATGCACAACCATACCACGTGGCTTATTTATAACAATGACATCGCTGTCTTCATATACAACTTCAAGAGGAATATTCTCCGGGATCAAATCCGTAACTTCCGCTTCTGGTACGACAATGGAAACTATATCGCCTTCTGAGAGCTTATAGTTAGCTTTAACCGGTGCCCCATTAACCGTAACATGGCCACCGCTGATCCACAGCTGCACCTGAGAACGAGAAATATCCTCTTCCCAAGATTCCGTTATATATTTATCGATTCGCTCCCGCGCGTTTTCTGCTGAAACGGTCCACTCCGTGACGTCCCTCTCTTCTTCGCTCGTAGATGCCGCTTGGTGATTGACGTCTTTACTCAAATCATTCATTCCCTTCTTTTACTTCCTTTGCTTCTTTTACTTCTTTGATTTCCGTGATTTCTTCACCATTCTTAAGATCGCGGAAGGAGTCCAAAAGGATCAACCCTACCCCAATGACGATACACGAATCCGCAACGTTAAAAATCGGGAAGCTATAGCTTCCAAAATTAAATAGAAGGAAATCGACAACCTCACCACTGATCATCCGGTCGAGGAAGTTACCTATCGCTCCACCCAGAACAAGTCCAAGGGCAACCGACAGCATCTTCCGAGAATGTCTAGTTTTGTTCAAGTACCAAACGATACCTGCAACCACTACAACCGTAACTAAAAAGAAGAACCATTGCTGACCTTGTAGAATCCCAAAAGCAGCCCCGCGATTACGATGTGAGGTAATTAGGAAGAAATTCCCGATGACCGGAATCTGTTCTCCAAGCTCCAGACGTGTGGCAATGAGATACTTCGTTCCCTGATCCACCAAAAATACAATAAGAGCAATCAAATAGTACACCACAGAAGTTGTCACTCCGTTCTTATTTTTCCCGCCAAATGCGGTACGAATACTGTTATAAGACTTGTATATTGTAGCACAGCCCTTAGAAGATCGTCTATTGCGTGACACCTCTCGGGTGCTTAATCTTGGGGACTATTTTCCATCGCTAAAATAACGCCTCTCAGGTCAACCTAACAAAGAACCATCCGGTGCAAATCGGTTTGTCGGAAGGATTCTTAAAAAAGTACAGAAAGGAGCTTACTCATCATGACGCACCTGACAGTACAACAGCTCTCAGAGCTACGCGCCCGATTAGAAAAAGACCGTGATACTATTCAGCACAGGCTTCAGAATAATGAAAATTACGGCTTACAGGAATCCATGCGGGATGGTACGGGAGAACTTTCCGAGAATGACAACCATCCAGGCGATGCAGCCACCGATTTGTATAACCGCTCCATGGATATTTCACTGCTAGAGCGGGACGAGCATGAGCTGGATGATATTGAAGCTGCTCTCAACGCTATGGACGAAGGCACCTATGGGATATGTAAGGCTAGCGGTAAACCGATCCCTATTGAGCGTCTATCCGCCATTCCCTCCACGCTTTATTGTAAGGAGCACGCCCCACGTCAAAATGCACCTTTTACTCGGCCAATCGAAGAAGAATTTCTGTCTCCTCCATTTGGACGTACGAGTCTCGATGAGCGAGAGGATCAAAACGGCTTTGACGGTGAGGATGCCTGGCAGATTGTAGAAAGCTATGGCAACTCCGATTCCCCCGCCATGGCGGAGGGCAACAACATTGACTCCTATNNGCTGATGAGCTGGAAGGCTGCGTAGAACCTTGGGAGAACTTTATCGCCACCGATATTACAGGGAACCATTTAATTGTAGTACAGGGACGTAGCTACGAGCGTTATAAGGATAGTGGCGAGGGAAGTTACATGCTTGATCCGCTCGAAGGCGAGGAGTAAAAGCATTATCCCCACAAAAATGAACAGCGTGCGGTTCCAGTTTCATTATGGAATGGCCCGCTGTTTTTTTATTTATTCTGCTCTATGTCATTTTGTTAAGAAAATGTTCAGATTCAGCTGGTAAACTGATCTAACGGATGCTGAAATCGACCTACAAGGAGTGTAACGTAGTGAATCACGGCTATTTTAAAAATGTACAACAACTCAGTCATGAAGATGACCGGCGATATTTATTATTAATGAGAGGTTTACGCATCATACACGAAGAAAGAAAGCAACGTAGCCCTCTCCAAAGATTAAAAAAGGAAAAGCACGGACTGGGGAGAAACATAGAAGCCCAAGGTTGGGTAAATCCACCCAAGAAAATAGACCCGACCCTAATCTCTTCTACAAACCAAATAAAGACGGCTTCGCCTTAACAAGCTATTTGAATTCCAGCTGACGCTGTACAATTCGTACAATATCCGCAATATAATCTCCGATGATCGGCAGATTTAAGGCTCCAAGCACCTGAAGGACATAAATGATCGTTGCTGCGAAAAAAGTAAAGCCCAGCGCGATCCCTACTCCACGAGCTGTTCCATATAAGATATTTTTCCAAATTAGAGTCCAAGGTGAATACAACAGCTCTGTATACTGATAAATTCGTGATTTTTCTAATATATGAGCCCATTCAAAAGTTAATCGATACATCGTGTTCATTTTCTCTTCCAGTGGAATATCTTCTGGATTACGATGATCTGCTGTTAGACGCTCAGGGTTTTCCTCAGGAATAACCTTTTTCTCCGCTCCCTTATCTGTGCTGTTCTTGTTGCCGGATGTCTTAACGGAGATTCTGTTCTTCTGATCCTCCACAGCCACAGCTCCTCTCATACGTCTATATTCGCCACAAAGTAAACGAGCCCGGTCAAAGAGAATAATCTCCTTGAGCACGAGGCTCGTTATTTTTTGCGGGCGAAATATAAAGACTATATTTCCCGCATAAACAGAAGTTCTCTGTTTACACTTGTGCCGCTAGTATGTGCTGTTTTGGGACAGGTAATGCAGATTTACGCTCCAATATGGATACCGATGGATTTACCACCTGCATCTACCGTTTCAAAAGCGTGTTCTCCGCCAAATTCAACCGTAGTCACAAGTACATTGTCACGCAATACATTCTCAAAGGCTGTAACTGCTGCTTTAAGCTCATCGTCTACATTCAGCGTGAGTGCGATCCGTTTCTCGATCGGCAGATCCAAACGTTTACGGTAATCTTGAACCGCACGAATGATCTCACGAACCCAGCCTTCTTGTTCAAGCTCAGGTGTGATTTCGGTATTGAGCGCAACCGTAATTCCATATCCGGAAGCTGCGGCAAAACCTGCTTTAGCTTCTTTTTCAACAAGTAGCTCTTCAGAAGTGATAACCAGTTCTTCTCCCTCAGGCGTCGCAATCGTGATTGAGCCATCTTGCACCGCTTTGCGGGTAGAGTCACTGTCCAAAGCTTTCAGGAAGCCTTGCAGGAAGCCGACATTTTTACCGTATTTTTTACCGGCAACTTTAAGGTTCAGCTTGAGTGTGAAGTCAACAAATCCACTGTCGCTAGTCTCTAGCACGATGTTCTTGATGTTGATCTCGTCTTTGATGATCTCTTCATACTCAGCCAAATGGAAGTCACGGTTCATCGAAACGATCAGCTCAGACAGCGGTTGACGATTCTTAATGCCTGTTTCGTTACGCACGTTACGCGCCAGCTCAACGATTTGTCTCGCACTTTCCATATCCTCTTCCAGCTCTTTATCGATCAAGCTCTCATCAGCAACCGGGTAATCTGCTAAATGCACACTTTCTCCGCCGCCAAGGTTCGTGAAGATATCTTCAGACAACATCGGTGTAAATGGAGCCATCAAAGACGCTGTCTTCAAAAGCACATGGGTCAGTGTACGGTAAGCATCCAGCTTATCTTCACCTAGACCACTACCCCAGAAACGGTCACGGGAACGACGGATATACCAGTTGCTCAGCTCATCTATAAAGTTCTCAATGCCTTTGGATGTATTCACGAAGTCATTTACTGCAAGTCCTTTGTCCACCAAAAGAATCAAGCTGTTCAGACGGGACAAAATCCAGCGGTCCAGCTTATGTTCCGATACTTTAAAAGGATGATCGGCAGGATCATAACCATCGATGCCTGCATAAAGCGTCAAGAACGCATGCGTATTCACCAGTGTATCTACAACTTTGGATTTGGTTTCCCCTACAAGACCACGAGAGAAACGTTTGTTATTCCACGGTGCACTATCGGATAGAATCGCCCAACGGAAAGCATCCGTGCCGTAATCGTTCATGATATCCCAAGGATCAATAACATTGCCTTTGGATTTGGACATTTTTTGACCATTCTCATCAAGGATATGACCGTGAGCAATAACAGCTTTATATGGAGCTTTACCTTTAAACAATGTAGATACAGCTAGTAAGCTGTAGAACCATCCACGTGTCTGGTCGATCCCTTCACAGATCATATCCGCTGGATATTGATCATTCAGCTTATCCTCGTTCTCAAATGGATAATGACTTTGCGCAAATGGCATCGAACCACTATCGAACCAAACATCGATAACTTCTGGTGTGCGAACCATCTCTGCCCCTTCGCTGAAAGGACTGCGTAGCTTGATCTTATCTACAAA
>DOJM01000469.1 GCA_003529225.1 Paenibacillus sp. | reverse complement strand
GATCTTTGATTTCAGGCAAAAATTCAATTTTACCGGCTTCATTAACTTTATAGGTTTCTCCTTCAACACCATAGTTCATAAGCTTCTGTCCTTCTTCACTAAGCAAATACGTGTAGACTTGAATAGCTTTAGCAGGGTCTTTAGCCTTTTTAGTAATAAAACTGATCATCCAGCCTGTAATACCTGATTGATTCAACGTTGGCTCATGACCAACTGTGCTTTGCGGTCCATCAATAGCGATATATTCCTTACCTGGATTTGCAGTCATGAAGATTTGCAGGTTACCACTTTGTTGAGGCGTTCCGTCGAGCAGCATTGTTGCATATTTACCTGATTTCACTTTTTCTTCAAAGGCAGTACCATCATCAGCAAAACTGTCATCACTGATGTCACCATTTCTGTAGACTTCATTTAATGTTTTCAACCAAGTCAAATAGTCCTCATCCAGATTACGGTTGTAGAACTCACCATTTTCAGTTTCCATCGGTACGCCGATGAAGTCCTGTAGTACATCTCCCAAAGAACCAGTACCTTTACCAATGGAGTTAAAACCAAAAGGCATCATTTCTGGGAACTGCTTTTTGATTTGTTGCATAGCGCTCTTGAATTCTTCCGGAGTACCAATGGTTGGTTTTCCAATTGCTTCGTAAACATCCTTACGGATGACAAATGCCGTTTTAGCAGGAATGTTACCGCTATCATAATCGTTTTGAGTATTTGAATAGTTAGGATAGCCATAAGTCTTACCGTCTGCTAATTGGAACCAGTTCATCGTATCTTTTGCAGCCACTTTATTGAAATAAGGATCATATTTATCAGCTAGATCATTCAAAGGCAGCGCCCATGTAGAAGCTTTTTGTACCACAGGAGAGTTAGAATCAAGTACTGTCAACAAGTCCGGCATTTCACCACCGGCAAAAATCGTATTCAGCTTAGTGTCATCGCCTTTAATGAATTTAATGTTGATATTTAAATCCTCTTTAATTTTTTTAGTAACGAGGTCTTTACCGAAATCAGTATTCCACCAGTCTGCATTGACGTACCAAGTGAGATCCGTAGTTTCCTCTTTTTTATCCAGCTTCCATGCCGGTGTTTCCGGATCTATCGTATAACGGCCTTCAATGGAGCTTAATTCTTTACTGGAGCTATCAGAACCACCTTTTGATCCACAACCTGTAAATACTAATACAACAGCCATAAGTGCAGTACAAAGTTTGAGTCCTTTTTTTCCAAATGCTTTATTCATCTTTTATTTCCCCCTAAAAAGTTTTGTAAGTACTGGAAGTGTAGAGCTGATTGGGTAGCTACACTTCCGAATAACTGTTACGTATACAAGCGTTTTCTATAAGAAACCACNNCCTGAAATAAAGTACCTCTGTAATATTGGATACATCACAACAATCGGCAGAGTTGTAATGACAATTGTTGCTAGTTGAACCCCTTTAGTTGTAGTTTCGATAATGGCAGATCCACCGACATTTTGCATGGCTTGCGTTTGCGACTGAACGATAATTTCATAGAGCTTCATCTGCAGCGGATAGAGTGCTTGATCGGTAATGTATAATTTAGTGGTCATAAAGTCATTCCATTGCCCAACCCCGTTAAACAACGCGATCGTAGCCATAGCCGGGGNNTATACGCCAGTCACCCGCACCATCGATTTTGGCTGACTCTTCAAGTGAATCCGGCACGTTTCTGAAGAAGTTCATTAGAATAACTACGTCATAATAACTGAACAGGGCTGGGATAATATAGACCCAAAAGCTATTCAATAGACCGAGTGATTTAATCAATAAATACGTTGGAATCATACCACCTGAGAAGAACATGGTGATTACACCCATGGCAACGTATAGCTTGCGACCACGTATGTATTTTTTACTCAAGCCATAACCGATCATCGCGCAAAAGAATACGTGGGTAATAACACCGATGAACGTTTTGGCAATGGAGACCAGAAAGGCTAATCCAATCGTCTCGTCATTAAATACTGCGCGATAATTCTCCAAGGAGAAATCAGTAGACCAGAATATAAATCCGCCTTCCGCGAGCGCCTTCCCTGAGCTTAAGGAGGATATGACCACATTCCATAAAGGAACAACGATAATTACAGTACAGATACAGAGTAAAATAATATTTATAGTGTTAAAGATTCGACTGTCGAGATCTTCTTTAGCTACCGTACGATTCACAAAAATGCCTCCTTCTACAGAACTGATTGATTATCATTTAATTTGCTGGATACTTTGTTGGCACTAATCAATAGGATCACAGAAACAATGGAGACACCTAAACCAACAGCAGTAGCATAAGAGAAGTCACCTTGCGTCATACCCATACGATACACATAAGAATTAATTACTTCTGCTTTGACANNCAGATTCGATCCTAATAAACCGCTTACAGTCAGAATCAAATTCAAGCTGATAATAGGCTTCATGTTAGGTAGGGTAATATTCCAAATTTGTCTCATACGACTTGCCCCATCTATTTTGGCAGCTTCATAATAAGTAGGATCAATTTTGGACATGATGGCTAAGTATAAAATCGTTCCCCAACCTGCCTCTTTCCAAATATCAGATAACGTTGCAATCCACCAATACTTGTTCGCATCAAGCAAGATATTTACCGGTTTCGAAATGATCCCCAAATTGAGCAGGATTTCATTAAACATACCGGAGGAAGAAAACCAAGCAATCAACATCCCACCTAGCACGATCCAGGACAAAAAGTGTGGTAAATAAGAGATTGTCTGTACTATTTTCTTAAAGCGTCCACCGCTTAATTCATAAATCATAACGGATAGAATAATTGGAATAACAAAACCTATAGCTAATTTCAGAAAGCTGATCCCCAAGGTATTTACTACAGCATCCCAAAAATATTTATCAGATAAAATAATCCTGAAATTATCAAGCCCAACCCATGGTGCAGAATCGAGCGTGTCAATTACGGTGTAACTCTTAAAAGCAATCGTTAATCCGTAAATAGGAATGAAACAAAAGATAATCATAAAAATGATTCCCGGGATGATCATGGACTGGATCTCCCATTGTCTCTTATAATCAATCACAAATTCTTTGACCCTCTGTCCCATAGGTTTCTTACTGTTCATTGGATTCTTCCCGTTCACTGGCACTACGGCTAATTTATCCACGTTTTTCTTCTCCCTCCAAATCATGTTCCCCAAAACAATAAAAACGTTTTTATTTCTTTTTAAAAAAAACCTCCTAAAAGCAATAAAATTATAGAAAATGATCGGATACTATCTTGTTGCCCTTCTTAAAAGCGTTAGTACCGATCAATCTTCACTTGAGTAGAACCACGTACAATTAGTTCGCCTGGCAATTTCATCATTTCGCCCTGTTCCTTCTTCTGAATCATGCGAACC
>DOJM01000497.1:10611-11585 GCA_003529225.1 Paenibacillus sp. | reverse complement strand
TAGGGGGGAATTCCCTATATTCAGCTCTAGAATCATTAAATACAAAATTATAGGGTGAAATTCCCTATAATTAATACCAACACTAGTTACTCGTCAAGAAGTGGTTCTATCCACGCTGTCAGACTCAGACGACGCTATACTCACTAACCACCCTTAATTTGAACATTTTCGGACTCCAGAGACGCTATTCGCTCAAAAATGACCGAAAACAGCTGAGAAACTACTAAACTCACTATTATCTCATTCTAACTAAGTCTCGCCTATGCTAAACCAGTAGCCTCAAGTGAATTTCATCCACTTTCAGCACCGCACACAGTAGCTCATATAACTTTCATCCATTATTCTTCACCGCTCTTAGTAACTCATATAATTTTCATCCACCCTTTTCGCACAAATACCTACCCATTAACAAGAGTCCCTCTCTCCCAACACCACCTATTACTCACCGAATCATCTCTACTTAGTTACTCAAAAACAAAAAAAAGCAGTCCCCATAAACAGGACCGCTCATTAACGTTATACTCATCTATTACACTTCGATCTTGCAGAATACTCTAACTAATATGCTCTCCAACACTTTCAGCTGTGGCGAATAAAAAACCGCCGTTTTCCACCAGCATGACTACCCGCTCCCGGCGCACCAACTCTGCCAAATGTGCCAGGGTCTCACTCATCGCAAAGCGCATCTGGTGAACGGTGGTTACCCGGCTGCGAAACAGGATTTCGCACACCGCAAATCCGCTTAGCGGACCGCTGGTGAGCAGGGCTGCCGCTGTATCCAGCCGCTCCTCATGATGTGCGAGCAGGCTGTTTACCCGGTGCGCGAAGCCAGCGAAGGGCTCGCGGTGCCCCGGGAACGCCATGCTGACCGGGTAGCTACCCAGTTCCCGCAGCCCCTGAAGGAACGTCTGCAGCGGCTGTGGATCGCTGCCTGGCAGCAGGCTGACATTAGGCGAGATCTGCGGGGGCACAGG
>DOJM01000497.1:10080-10569 GCA_003529225.1 Paenibacillus sp. | reverse complement strand
AATGAGCTGCCATTCACGGCCGCCCATCTTGAAGGGCTCCGCCACATTGAAATAAGAAACGACAGGCTGCGGCTCCACTTGGGAATTAAAGCTTTCCAAGTGGGCTTTAATCCCGTTCGACCACTCATCTGTCATCCCATGCCGAGAGAAGTAAACCGGTAAAAAATCATTAATGTCTTTGCCATTGTCATTTCCTTTGTCATTTCCATTGTCTTTTCCTGTATTTTCCTCAGTGTCATTCCCCGCATCTTCACCAGAACCATTGCCCCACATCAACAACGCTTCCGCATGGGCGCGCTCCGTCATCCACACCTTACAGCCACTCTGCGACTGCAGCCAACCTGCTAATCCGTAATGATCGGGATGATGATGCGTGACGACGATATCCCGAATATCCCTCCACGATAAGTTTAGCTCCTGCAGAATCCCGAGCCAGCAATTCTCTGTATCCAGGCTGCGCGGACCCGGATCAATAATAGTCACTCTGCC
>DOJM01000497.1:8762-10000 GCA_003529225.1 Paenibacillus sp. | reverse complement strand
CCATGAAGTAATTTCTGCCTTAGACATGGAGCATTCACCACCTTTGAATCTTTTTCCGGAAACCATTTAGGGACGTGTTCCACTAAAGATCATCCGTGTGGACCTTTCTGCATCATAAACCTCATCTTCATAGCTGCCATGTACAGCTTCGAGCTGCAAGCCCGCTTCCTCGATCATCTCCCTGAACGCCTCCAGTGAATAAAGCTTCACACGCTCATGATATTGACGAGGCGTAGAGTCATTCTTAGTGGTTAGAATGATGTCCTTTTTCACATAACCATCCTCAATCCGGCGTGACTCATCTATCAAATTCTCTCCGTCCTCACGCGTAGAATNNATTCAAAAAATCAATAACGAACTTGCCACCTGGCTTCAGCAGACGATAAATTTCACGCAGAACCTTTACTTGCTCCTCATCTTTTTCAAAATAACCAAAAGAAGTGAACAGATTAACTACGGCATCGAATCCTCCATCTAATGGTAAATCACGCATGTCGGAACGGATCCAGGTTACCTTCTCCGCCCCGATTTGAGATCGAGCTTCACGCAGCAAGACCTCCGACAAATCCACTCCGGTAACCTCGTACCCTTCCTCCGCAAGTGCCAGAGAATGACGTCCCATCCCACAACATAAATCCAGCACTTTCGAACCTGGAGGAAGTCCCAGCCAGGCGATCATCTGATCTACTTCTTTACGTGCGCCACCGAAATCCCGGTGTTTATACACGATCAGATAATCTTCTCCGAAGCTTTTTTCATACCATTCAGTCATGTTGACTCTCCTCCTACAGGCGTCACCCTGCAACTCCTCTTATGTATGCTAATGTATCGCCATTGTACAGTCTTTTGCTGACAAACTCAAAGAAGAGTCATCATCGTGGCCTCTTGGGCTTTAATGATAACTCTTATTGAAATTACCTTTACACACGCTGCTGCAAATAGACCCTTGCTTCATAAGGACGAAGCTTAAAAGAACGAATATCATGATCTTTTGACTGCGGGTAATTACTGATTAATAACTCCAGCTGATCTGGATCGAACCCCGCTGGCCATTCGAATTCAGGCTCTGTATCAAAAAAATTCAAAATAACCAACAACCGCTGATCCTCTAAAGTTCGGGTATACGCATAAATCTCAGTATGCTCTGCAAGCAGTAGCTCATACGATCCGTACACAATCACCTTGTATTTTTTTCTTAACGCAATCAGCTGTTTATAGTAGTTATAAATGGAATCGGG
>DOJM01000497.1:8427-8756 GCA_003529225.1 Paenibacillus sp. | reverse complement strand
ACCGCATTGCCGGCATTAATCTCCATATGGTTGGAATTCACTTTAATCCAGGGCGTCCCCGTTGTAAAACCACCTGCATGTCCATCGTCCCACTGCATAGGGGTACGGGCATTGTCCCGGCTTTTATGATGAATTGCAGACATAATCTGCTCTTCTGGAACACCGTTCTTTCGCTTTTCTTCATAATAATTAAGTGTCTCCACATCCCGGTATTCATCAATGGAATCGAAACAGACATTCGTCATGCCGATTTCTTCTCCTTGATAAATATAAGGTGTGCCTTCCAGCATATGAATAAAGGTCGCCAACATTTTGGCTGAAGGAATCCG
>DOJM01000497.1:2493-8359 GCA_003529225.1 Paenibacillus sp. | reverse complement strand
GTTGCTCATGATCTTTTTCAGCTCTAGTAGACTCCAGGGAACCACATCCCATTTTCCGCTACCCGGTGAAGCGGCATCCAGAAACATATGCTCAAACTGAAAAGTCATATTCAGCTCCCGACGTCCATCACCTACATAATCCAGTGCCTGCTCTGGTCCGAGTCCCGAGGTCTCTCCTACCGTCATAATATCGTAGAAATATAACACATTATCGTATAGATTCTGTAGCAAGGTATGCACATCCTCCAGATTGGAGAACATACCATAGGCCCTAACCGTAGGTGTTCTGTTTGGGTTATCTGCATCTGGATACCCTTTCGTCTTCACGATATGTGCAATCGCATCAAAACGAAATCCATCCACGCCCTTCTTCAGCCACCACTCCACCATTTCATGCAACTTATCAATGACCACTGGATTCTCCCAGTTCAGATCGGGCTGGTATTTGGAGTAGAGATGCAGATAATATTCATCCGTCCGCGGATCAAGCTCCCAGACCGAGCCACTGAAATAAGACTCCCAGTTGTTCGGGGGACCGCCATTTTTACCTTTTCGCNNTTTGTCCTTCGACGACCTGGATTCTACAAACCAAGGATGCTCATGAGACGTATGGTTCAGCACCAAATCCATCATCAGCTTCATTCCACGTGCGTGCATTTCCCTAAGCAAATGGTCAAAATCATCCATCGTGCCGAATTCCTTCATAATGTCACAGTAATCACTGATATCATACCCGTTATCATGGTTAGGTGATTTATAAATAGGGCAGACCCAGATCACATCTACACCTAGGTCCTGTAAATAATCCAGTCTGGATATAATTCCTTGTAAGTCTCCGATTCCATCTCCGTTACTGTCCATGAAGCTGATCGGATAAATCTGATACACGACGCTTTCTTTCCACCATTTGGGGTTCATAACTCGGTTACCTCCTATTTAGCTATATGTAGAGTTTAACCACACAGAGCCTAGTAGATAACAAATCCCCCCTACTTTCCTAATCCCTTTTGATATTGTGAAGGTGTAAGTCCAGTCCATTTTTTAAAAGTAGCACTGAAGTGACGCTCCTCGCCGTACCCTACCAATTTTACATGACCTTATTCAAAATCGTAGACAATTCTTCAAGCGTCTCTACTTGTGGTGCCTGCTCCATCCAATTGACCAAATGCTGCCACCATTCGAAGCCAGCGACTTGTTTTTCCTGCGCGAGTCTCTTTAATCGAACTACAAAAGCAGTTGCCCGGATATTCACCTCTTGCTTGAGACATCCGGGGTTGCCGCGAAAACGATCCAGCTATTTCTCAAGTAGATCAATCGCGAGCTCATTGCCCCCAACACCACCGCCACAAGCATCTCATCCTCGAGCTCATTTAATTCAGAATCATCTAAAATCCCGATTTCCTGTGGAGCGCCACCTATAACTCCCGTTCCTTCTGTATAGTAATAGACACCGCCTTTTCCGTTCAAAAATCGCGATTCCATCGCCTGAAGGGCTTCTTTATACGACGGATGCGCTTCAGAAATATCCGAACGACAGGAGCCAACAGCAATATATGGCGAACACCTTCCTCACCTCGGAGGATCTGAAGACCATTCCGTTCTCCATTATGAAATTCGCCGGAGAATACTCGTCCAACTACGGCGCTCAGTTCGCTGTTATGACGATCTTTGCCATCCCAACCATCCTGATCTATCTGGTCTTCACAGAACAGATGACCAAGGGAATTACCGCTGGGTCGGTTAAGGGTAATACAAAAGGATAGATAACTCTAGCTTTACTTCTCCAACATTTTATTGACATTAACTTTCAACTCGTATATGATCTCCTTAGNNATCCCGTAAAGGGGAGTAGCTGTTAAATAAAGTCGTCAATACGAGAATATGAGGATATTCTCCGGCTTTATTGGCAATTCAACATTGTTAGCGAGACCTTTACCAATCAGGTTAGACCTTTATTCCAAAGGCTAATCTGTTTGGTAAAGGTCTTTTTTATATAAAATTGGTTAAAATGGTATAGTAAGTATCTTTTAGTAGATATTTACATTAGAAAAGGGAGGACAACAGTAATGGATTGGGGATTATTATTAGAATATGGCTGGGTATTACTCGTTCTTGTAGCACTTGAGGGACTACTAGCCGCAGATAACGCATTAGTATTAGCAATTATGGTTAAGCACCTTCCTGATGAGGAAAGAAAAAAAGCATTATTTTACGGATTAGCCGGAGCCTTCGTGTTCCGCTTCGGATCACTATTTGTCATCTCTTACCTGGTTGATATCTGGCAAGTACAAGCCATCGGCGCGATTTATTTATTGTNNCGAAAACTATTGTTCAAGAAGCCAGTTACGGATGAAGCAGCTGAAAGCGGTAATGGAGCTGCAGTCAACAAAAAGAAATCCAGCTTCTGGTTTACTGTCTTTAAAGTAGAAGTTGCTGACATCGCCTTCGCGGTCGATTCCATTCTTGCAGCAGTTGCCCTCGCGGTTGCTCTTCCTGCAAGTGGTCTTCCAAAAATCGGTGGACTTGACGGTGGTCAATTCCTCGTCATCTTTGCCGGTGGATTTATCGGACTGGTCATTATGCGTTTCGCAGCTTCCTTCTTCGTTAAATTGCTCCACACCCGTCCAGGTCTTGAAATTGCAGCCTTCTTCATCGTAGGTTGGGTCGGAGTTAAGCTAGCAGTCATTACATTGGCACACCCTTCACTTGGTGTTCTTTCCGAAGATTTCGCACATAGCACTTGGTGGAAGCTCACCTTNNCTATGTTGTACTCGTACTCATCGCTGCAATTGGTTGGTTTATGAGTAGCAAGGTTGAAGAGAACGCTAACGAGAATCCAATTAAAGAAGTAGATAAACAACTCCATTAATTCTATTTGAGTCACAAAAACAAATATAACCCGAAAGACGCGCCCTTTCTGTAAAGGTGTTTGTCTTTCGGGTTATTTTCTTTTAGCCCCTATTCTTATTGACCAATGATCTGATCGGTCTTTCCTTGCAGTTCCACTAGCTTCATAATCACCGAAGCCGCCAACGCTTTCGTGACCGTCTGCTGCGGATTAAACTTGCCATTGTCATCCTTTAGGATTCCCAATTTCACAACAAGAGCCACTGCTCCTTTATTGTTTATAGATGCACTATCACTGAACTGACTTACAGTCACATCTTTATCAAGATAAGCTGTGATTTTGTTGTATTTCAAAAAATTAGCCAGCTGAACAGCAAGCTGTTCCCGGGTTAACTTACTATCAATTTGCAGGCTTTGATCCTTGTTGATCCACTTACGATCTGCTACATAAGTAACAACATCATAATATGAATTCTCAGGCTTCACACCTGCCACAGTTTTTCGTTCATTATTAGCAATATAATTGCTGAAATTCGGATTAGAAGCCTTGACAAGATAGGTTAACCAATCGCCAACTGTTATTTCTTGATCCGGGNNACTAATTCTGATAATGGTTGTTCTGCTGCATGGCCTTTAATATCCGTTGCAGATATTTGAGCATCCTGCTGACCGAGGTAATCAAAGACCGCTACCCATTTTCCAGTGGCTGCATCTAAAACCTGATATAATCCATTAGATTCATCAAAAGTTGTATCATATACCAGCTTCACCTTTGGCGTGGCATAGCTATTATAACTATAGTATCCACCAACCTGAGTGTATCTTAGCTTAGTCTGATATTTAGGTTTATAACTTTCGAGCGCTTCCTTCTTGGAAATTGTAGCCTCAGGCGATAATGTGATTTCATCGATACCGTTTATCCGATTCCCCATGTAAGAAATCAGTCTGCCATAAAGATCCAAGCTTAGCGTAAGCGTACTGTCACTCACAGGAATCCCTTTATGATATCTAATAAACTGATATCTGAATCCTGATCCGTCTGAAGTAATGTTTGAGTTATCTCCATATTCTACAAGCTTTAGCTTCTGGCTCGCCTGAGGATATAGGCTATTCATTATACTAAGTGCTTTAGTCTTAGCTTCAGCCTGACTAAGCTTCTTCCCTCCAGCAGGAGCCGGCTCTTCCTTCTTCTTATCCTGAGTAACACCATAAGCTTGAACCTGGTACTGTAATATTTCACCGGTCTTTGCATCGATCTCGGCAGAGGATTGTTCTGGAAAGCCAGCACCAATGTAACGTTCATTTCCACTAGCGCCCCCCCAGTATAACTGCCAGATCTTCCGATCCGTATCCTGATAGTCATTTCTCAAGCTTTGTGAGATCAATTTACGATCTGCTGGAATATAAGCAACCTTCTTTACAAGCTGTTCCGCTTCTTTTGCAGTAAGCTCTGTAGTTGAAGTTCTTGCTTGAAAGACATCTTTACCCTTTGCTACATCTGAATACACGACAGGGGTGGATACGGATTCTTTACCTTCATAATCTATTCTCTTGCCTGTCAATGCATCGATAGGATATAGAGACTGATCCACTGGACGCCAGCCTAGAATCCAGTTGTTAGGTTTTCCGTTCTTATAAATAGGAATGTAAAAAAGGCCTACATCAAACTGTTCCGCAAATTGCTTCTGTGCTTGCTCCAAGGTAATCTTGGGCTGTGCAGAAGGGTACTCAAGCCCTTGAGAAGACTTAGAGAATTGAATTACATTACCGTTGCCATCCACGGCTATGTTAATGTTATCCGATCCAGAAGGAAGACCATTCTTCATGACACTGAAGTAATAGCTGTATTGAACAGGACCGAATAAAGAGTTCGAAAAATAATTATAACCAGCATTCTCATTTAATTGCAGATCACTGCTCTTAACCGATGAGGCTGCCTTAGCCACAAAAGCCTTGGCGATCTCCAGTGCCTGAGTCTGTGATACTTTCGGAGGATAATAGGATTCGTTATTCTCACGTGGGTATGAAATATACGTACTGATGATATCTCCATTAATCGCATCTATCTCACTGCTAAAGCCATATCCCATATTTCCCTCTTGCATCTGCCACTGAATATTCCAGATCATTTGATTTGCTGGAGGGGGGTAGCTTTGGTTAGATCCCAGTTGAACATTGTTTACCGTTGCATCCTTTAGGGATGGAAATAGTTCTCTTAGCTTCGCAACCGCTTGCTCCTGCGTAAATTTTACTTTTGTCGGATCAGCCTCGGAGGTCGTAGTAGTAGTCGGGGCTTGTGCGCTAACCTGTGTTACAGAAGTGTTGCTACTAACAGATGTAGAATCGGCTGCGGCCAAGCTTGGAGGTAACAATAACGCGAGTGCCACTGAAGTGATCAATACCGTTTTAACTGTTTGATGAACAAAGTGAGTATTATTGCTTTTCAAAAGAATTCATCCTCCTCTAACACGTGATTCATAACATTATACAGATAATCACTTATATTTTCCATATTTAATTAACGACAGGAAATTACAATGTTTATGTAATGTGTACTCTATAAGCTATAATGGTAGGCAACTACAGCTTCAACTCATCTATGAAAGGGGGCCATCCACATCACTGCCTGGAACCTTCAGCCGCTTATAGACGGTATTACTGGCCTAGAAATTCGCTGTTGTCTAATCGTTCAACATGGAAAACCTATACTGGAGCATTATCGCGAGCCAGAAATCGCTAAAGAGCTAAGTAAAATTAACTCATGCACCAAAAGCGTGCTCGCCGCCCTAGTCAGCATAGCCATAGATAAACAAATCATTCCACCACCTGATACACCAATTTCTCTATTTTTCCCTTTATTAAAAGAGGATCAAGATTCACGAAAAAGAGAGATCACTATCGGTCACTTATTAACAATGACAGCAGGCTTTAACTGGACGGAGTTTGGGGGGCAGAATTCCTTTCCGGCCATGACCAGAACCGCAGACTGGATAAAGTTTGTGCTCGCCCAGCCGCTATC
>DOJM01000497.1:1200-2433 GCA_003529225.1 Paenibacillus sp. | reverse complement strand
GCATCGAAGGCTACCGCTGGGACAGTGATCCACAAGGCATACATACTGGTGGGTTTGGCCTTTATATGATGCCTAAGGATATGCTCAAATTCGGTCTCCTTTATTTGCAAGAAGGGCGCTGGAAGGATCAGCAGCTCATTCATTCGGGTACTGTTCAGAAGTCCACTCGCCCTTATGTCGCAGCCACGCTACCACAGAAGGGGTTCTATGGATGGCACTGGTGGGTATCTTCATTTAATGCAGGTACGGAGCAGCAGCCAAAGGAGATCCCTTATTATTTTGCGCTTGGCTTCATGGGCCAGCATATTATTGTGGTTCCTTCCTACGAGCTGGTCGCAGTCATCACTGCGGATAAATACAAGAAGGGCTCACCAGCTAATGTGTTCGGTCGGTTTATCGTGCCAGCGCTTCTTGGGCAATAACGACAGGGGGATACCGCACACTCCCATTATGAAAGAAGGAAGCCTGGCTGCAATGCCCCGGCTTCCTTCTTCAATTTATTCAGCTTCGGTGCAACGAAGCTCAAGTCGTTATTTTTGAATATACAACAAAGAATAGCATCATTTCACCAATAATCAGGTAATTAGGAACCAGGAACAATAAATCAACTGTGAACAACACTCCAAGCAAACCTAATAATAACGCTAAATGGAACATCCCTAATCTTTGCTGTAAATGTCTGTATTTATGGAAGACCAACGAGGTAGAGAAGAAATAGAGCAGGACCGATCCAAAAATAAAACATACCATAAATGTGTAATTTAATTGTTCTAAAAATAGCAGTTGAATTGNNCAAAGTATTGCCACCACATAGCTATAATTAATAGAAAAGTTAATAATGCAAATAAAATAGATTGCCATGTCCAGTGGCTAGACTGTAAAACTGCAAGTATACTGACCACTGATTCGCCAAGTAGAATGAGGGTAAACAACGAGAAACGTTCTAATAAATGATGAGTATTTATCGGGCTTTTCACCAAGTATTTCCGACCGATTAATGGAAGCAAGATGTCTACAGTAATTCCCGCATACAAAACTACATAACGTATCCAAGAGTCAAAGAAAAGTGATAAAGCAGAGATCACTAATCCAATCCAAAACCGACTTCCCAAATACCGGGCAGTGCCCTTTCTATCAGCTGCTTCATTCTTATTTACCGTAAGATATTGAATGGCAGTCATAGCTCTTAAGCCAACATAACCTATTAAAAATGGCATATAGTATTGATCAAAG
>DOJM01000497.1:0-1098 GCA_003529225.1 Paenibacillus sp. | reverse complement strand
GGAATTGTACCCGCCTCTACATGCAACAAGACATGACTCGCTTTTGAAACTGCAGCCACAAAAAGCAGATCATAAAATAGTTCCAGCCAGGTAACCTTCTTCTCAGCAAAGGATGCTGTGCCGTGCTCAAATCCCGATGTGCGCTTATTCATCGTTTTACTCCCTTAGTTTGGATGTGTTGGATCCCTGACACAGCTAATTCCGCCACTTCATAAACTTGTAATCAAGGAAATCAACAAGCAAGAAGAGAACAAACCCCACCAAGCTAAACAGCATAATTCCCGCATACATCTCCGGATAATCCAGTCTTAACCAAGCATCCATAATGAAAAAGCCCATGCCATGCTCGGTTCCATAAATCTCCGTGAAAAAAAGTACTGATATCGCCGTTCCAAGCGAAATACGAATCGTACTTAGAATGACTGACAGGGCACCCGGCAGTGTCACATGCCAGAATTTCTGCACTGTACTTGCCCGTATACTCGTTAAGACATCATAGGTATTCTCAGGAATAGCCTTCACACCATCCCTAACCGAAATGATAATCTGGAACAAGAGAATCAGCATGATCATTAAGATTTTAGACGTTTCACCAAGCCCGAAGAATAGCATCACAACGGGAAGCAGAGCAATTTTTGGAACAGGATAGGTTAAATAAACGACAGGGTCAAGCAGCTTATTCCAAGTCAGCGAACGTCCCATCAAAAGACCAATGAGCAGTCCAATGATTAACGCCAGCACTACCCCTGCAAAAATTCTGAACAAGCTATACCCCACATTTAAAGCAATCTCCTGCCCACCTAAGTGAAACATAGCGTTATATACAGCGAATGGACTCGGCAAAATCGAATGATTCATAAGCAAATAGGCAATATACCAAACCACATTCATACAAAAGAACACAAACAACAGTCTTATTATGTGATGAATCCGATTTTTTCTCACCATATCTCCTGCATTACCTTTCTGATTCGCTTAGTCTGCTCAAAGAAATCTACACTGTCCCGCTTATCTTCATGCTTCATCTGAAACACCAATTCATTCTCAATAATTTCCGGAGTTTCTTCTTTGTTAGATGGCATGACAATAATTTTCTGT
>DOJM01000249.1:4850-6264 GCA_003529225.1 Paenibacillus sp. | reverse complement strand
AAGGTCTTTAGTAGAGAAGAGTTACTCAATGAATTACGGGGGTTTGATTCGTTTGTTACAGAGAGAGCAATGGACGTTCATATTGCTAATTTGCGCAAAAAAGTCGAGATTAATCCTAAAGAACCGAAATATATTAAAACGGTTTGGGGCATAGGATATAAATTTGTCTCCAAAGGATAGAAGAGTGAGGAAAAAGCATCATCCCCTGGGATGATGCTTTTTTTGCGTTTGTTTATGTATAAATTCATACTTTTCTGAAAGTTACTCATCAACTCTTTTAATGTCTTCTATCTATAATATATCACATAGGTGTTTAACGCATGAAGGGTGAAAAATGTCATTAAAGATAGTGAGGTTAAACAGAATTAAGAAAGAATTGAAATATGCAGGATGAATACATACTTTACAGCGATTAGTCCTCCAGAGGATTAGGATTGCTTAGACGATTTTGGAATGCAATACCTCGCTTCAATACATAACGATTCTTCCGCTGCTGTATCATTTGCAGCAATGAATGCGACTGTGTTCAGGGATACCTATTAAGTAAGCCGTTTTGTGAACAAGATATACCGTCTTTTTTGGCAAATTTAAATGGAGAATGGAGAAGGAAATTTATGTTTAAGTGGTTGAGAGGGCTCAGAGGAACGTTAAGGGCAAAGTTAATTGGTTCGTTTGCTATAGTTCTACTAGTACCAAGTGTATTAATTGGCGTACTTTCATATCAGAGTGCCAAAGGGCAAGTGGAACATGAAATCCTTAGTAGCGCGGAGGACACGGTTCATTTTCTAAACAATACGATTGATCAGCTGGTTAGTCCTAAAATTCATCATATAACGTATCTCGCGAAAAGCCTGGAAGCACGGGAGGAGACACCAAGCCAACTGGAACTAGTAAAACTCCAGCTTGAGCAATATCAAAATCTCCAAACAGATGTTTTGTTCACCTATTTTGGATCGGAAAATGGCAGGTATATCGCGACTCCAGCTAGTCAATTGCCTGAAGGATTCGACCCGAGAGAACGAGATTGGTATCAACAAGCAATGGCTAGTAAAGGCCAAGTTGTCATTACGAATCCTTATGAAGATGCCAGTTTGAAAGAGGTTGTCGTTACTATCGCAGCGGCATTAGCTGATGGATCGGGTGTTATTGGAATGGATCTTAGCCTTGAGAAGCTTCGTGAAGTGACTGGAAAATATACAATTGGCGAACAGGGATTTGCTTATATCGTAGACAAGACGGGTAAAATTATTGTTCATCCGCAATTAAGTAATGGTGTAGAAGCGAAAGGTAGTCTTTATGATCCTTTATTTAAGCAGGAGACAGGTCAGTTTGTATATACAGAGAATGGGGAGGGGAAGCAAACCATTTTTGAAACAAGTAAACTAACAGGTTGGAAGCTAGCGGGTACAATGAT
>DOJM01000249.1:0-4815 GCA_003529225.1 Paenibacillus sp. | reverse complement strand
ACGCTTTGATGGGAGTCACAGAAAAGATCAGTACAGGTAATCTGTCTGAGCGGGTCATCATTAAGAATAAAGATGAATTTGGGCAACTAGGTATTCGATTTAATCAGATGATAGATTCACTTTCCACTCTAATTATGGGTGTTCATCAAACGGTAGACCACTTAGCTTCATCCTCGAAAGAGTTGAAGGCCGGTGCGAATCAAACGAGTCAGGCAGCCGAGCATATCGCTGAATCCGTACAGGATGTAGCTACAAGTGCAGAAACGCAGGTTAAAAGTGTTCTGGAGAGTGAGCAATCCATTGAGCAATTCTCTGTGGGAGTCCTGCAAGTATCGAACAATGCTCAGAATGTAGCATCTTCTGCTGCTCATACGTCTGAGTTAACAGAACAAGGAAGCGTGTCCCTGGAAACTGCTGTTCAACAGATGGACAGAATTCATAATACGATTACTCATGTTTCCGAAGTGATACAAGTATTAGGGGTTCGTTCAGAGGAGATTGGTGAAATTGTAGGGGACATTACAAACATTGCTCAACAAACGAATCTACTTGCCTTAAATGCGGCGATTGAGGCTGCTAGAGCAGGGGAACATGGCCGAGGATTTGCCGTCGTTGCAGATGAAGTGAGGAAGCTGGCCGAGCAATCATCTCATTCCGCAGCCAAAGTTATTAAACTGATTGATACGATTCAAGATGAGACGAATCAAGCGGTGGTCTCGATTGATCTGGGGACTAAGGAAGTTATGACTGGGATGGAAGTTGTGCATGCGGCAGAGCAGTCATTTGATAGAATCAAATATTCTATCCAAGATGTCAATGGACAAATACAGGAAGTGTCCGCAGCCTCTCAACAAATGTCTGCTAGTACTGAACAATTGTTAAGTACTTCAATCCTGATTAAGGAATCTTCCGTGAAGACAGCGGCTGGAGCAGAAGAAATTTCTGGGGCTAGCGAGCAGCAGTTGGCTGCAATGGAGGAGATTACTTCATCTGCNNAATGGTTAGCAAATTTCATCTGTAGAAAGATGAGATAAGAGCTAGATTGTGCTGAGATAAAAGACCATCCACTAGGATGGTCTTTTCCATGAGCGATGATATTCCAATGGGATAATGAACCTGAGTGGCTCATCAATTTGAGAGGGAGATTGGTAGAAAGATTAAAGGAACTTTGTGACGAATGAATAGAAATCCTGTTATAAAAGCTAATTCAAAAATACAAAACAGTAGCCGCACAGCTTTGGATGAGAATCCTATAAGCTATACGGCTTTATTTATGCGATCAATCTTCATAGAGTTTTCTTAAACTTTATACGTACTAATCATCTCTTTTAGTTTTTGCGAAGCATCAGATAAATCAGAGACTAAGTGCTTCATTACATCAGAGGAGGCGCTAATCTGCTGTGCCGATGCCGATACTTCCTCTATCCCCGCAGCATTTTCTTCGGATATAGTGGCGACTTCCTCGAATGAAACTTTAAACTGGCCTTCTTTATTGGACATTAGTACTAAATGTGTTGCCATGGAGTTAACTAACTCGTACATATTGGATATAACCTGCGATATATCTTGGAACGCATCTTCTGTCTTAAGTATATTAACTCGTCCTTCATCAACTAACTCTAAGCCTACGTTAAGGACTTTTACCATATTATCGGAACTGTTATGAATATTACTCACAATACTAGTTATCCCATTTACTGAGTCAGAGACTTGTTCTGATAGTTTTCTGACTTCACTCGCAACAACGGCAAACCCTCTTCCGTGTTCGCCTGCTCTTGCTGCTTCTATTGCGGCATTTAAGGCCAGTAAGTTGGTTTGTTCGGAAATACTACGTATCAATGTAACAAGTGTCTCCACTTCGCTATTTTGGGATTCTAAAGTTTGCACTTCGATTACTGATTGGGAGACAATGCTATGTATTTCTTCCATCTTCACGATAAAGGAGTTCAATAACTGAATTCCCATTTGGGTATTATTTAAGACTACATCCGTAGACTGTTTGATCTCGAGGCCTTGTTTATTTGTAGCCATAATAATATCCGTAAGCTCATTGATATCTTCTGAAAGGTTAGATGCTAAGTTGGCTTGTGATTCTGCACCAGATGCCATTTCATCCATTGTTATAGATACCTGGCTTGTTCCCTCATTTACTTCATCAGAAATGATATTTAAATTTGTACTTTGTTGATATAACGTTGAAGATACTTCNNAAGATACAGTCATTCCAGTAAATGACTTGTAAAGTTGGCCTATCTCATCTGACGAATTAATTCTATTATTTTGAATTAATGTCTTAGCCACTACAAGATCCCCCATAGCCACAGCATTGGATACTTTTGTCAAACGAGTAAGGGGATTAAGTTTCCTTCCCAGAAAATAATAGACGATAATGAGAATAATAATATTAAGCAAGATAAAAATACTTATAATGATTGGAAAAGACTGTGAAATAACTTCCCTCGTAACGGATTNNCGTCATCTTTAATGGGTGCAAAGACCGACATCATCTCACCATATTTCGGATCTTCTACAATTTTAGTACTGCTAGTCTTACCTAGTAGTACTGGGGACACAATTTCATGGCTGATACCCCCTTCTTCTCCAAGGGGACTGGCTTCTGCAATACTAGGTGCTCCCTCTATCATAACTTGAATGGTGTCATCATTCAGTGCCAATGTATATACGTAAAGAGCCCCTATTTTTTCCCTAAAGTCATTTAATTGAATCTGAATCTGCTTGTATGAGTCATTCACCTCGGGATGATCAAGAAAAGATTGATAGACATCGGGATCAATTGCAGAAGCTATTCTTTCAGCGTTCTCTATTCCAGTTACGGTTAGCGTTTGCTTAATAGAGTTAGAGGCATTCAAATACAAAGTAAATAAACTTACGATGATCAAAGATGTGATTAACATAAACAGCATTAGAATTAATGATGTTTTTAAAGATTTATTCTTTGGGATTTTTATCACAATCGTTCACCTCATGTCTGATTATAAGAAAACATAAAATATCTACAAAATAAGTATAAAGTATTAATCTTCTCACATAGTTGCTTCTCGCTTAATTTTCTCAGTTCACGGCCCGTGTTGGGCATGGACATCAGCATACATTCACTCTGATTTCACTGGTGGTTACAGGTTGACTGACTGCAATGTATTCAAGGATTTTAATATTGAAGAGGTGTATCGCTTCGGATTTCGTATCTTTGGTTATCTCACTGGTTACTTGATGAAGCAGCCGTGAAATTCTTGTCCATAAAATCACCTCTATATGAAACGATAGCAAAATGATTATCATAATACAATTATCTTTTTAAAACTAAATTCAAGTTATGCATTTTTAGAGGAAGTCATTCGCAATAGCCAGGAGAATACTTAAGGTACAGGATTTATATGACGTGGGCTTTAATCCGATCCTAGTGTTTAATAAACAGAAACGTAGAAGAGATATGCATAGTGACCCGGACTTTGCTAGGAACAGGGAACAGCTGATTTGGGCTGATATAATTGTCTTTGTATATCCGAATTGGTGGGGACGTCCTCCGGCTATGCTGATGGGATATATAGATCAGATGTTTTTTTTCGGTGTTGCGTACAAGGAAACGGGCAAAATGTACCAGAGGGACTTCTTAAGGGGCAAAGCACTGCTTAATTTTGTTAGGGATCAAAAAGGTGAAGTTCTTTGAGTTTGGCAATATGGAGAGTCCAAAGGGGGAACATAAGGAGAAATTGAACAAGATCAATCGCTATTTCAAAACAGTGGAGCAGTAAAGGTTGATGTGGATGAACTGGTGTACCCTGCGCCACGTCTCTGATTAATGAAAATAACGAAGGCGGCGGTAACACCGAATAGGTGACTTCGGCCGTCTTCGTTTGTGCATATGAACAATCCCAAAGCATCCCTATTAATTGGAATAGCCCAAATTTCTTTGCTACGGCGTTTAATAAAGATCGTATTGGCATAGAAAATAAAGATGGAAACAATAGCGACAAGTAAGATGGAGGCGGTCTTTATTGAAGCGGCTCCTTTAACCGACCCCTTTGTTTGGTCCATGGCGGGGTCATATTGTAACGTGACGAATTTGCCCCGCTTCGAGCGCACGCAAGGGCTTCGCGCATCTTTTCATTTGCCCTCGTGTTTTCGTTAACCGTCGTTATATCATCATGAGACGTAACATTTAGCTATATTGGACCGTACCGCAGGATCAACTTAAACTGAACTTATCTTGCTTACCCTTCGCTATCCTGCAGCCACTGTTCCAGCTTCATCGCGACGCCATCCTCGTCGTTGCTCGCCGTAGTATCCGTCGCAATGGAAGCCAGCTCAGGAATGGCGTTGTGCATAGCAACCGAATGACCGCAATATCGGAACATCGCCATGTCGTTATAGTCATCGCCGAACGATCCGATCTCCCCGCTGGATAATCCATGCCTAAGCGCGATTCCTTCAACGCCGGACGCCTTACTGATCGTTCTTGGAGCCATCTCCACACAAGGTGCGCTGGACAGCCTATATACATTCAGCTCGTTTTGGAAGGTTTCGGACAAATTATCCATATCATAAACGCGAGGCAGAAGCATCTTGGACGGCTGCAGCTCTCGAATGGACTGTTCCGATAAAATAATGGGGTCCAATTGATCAGCCGGCCCTAGGAAATATGCTTTTTCCTCCTCGTAGAGCGGACGGTTGGCATGCCAGCGGTCAGCCACCTCCCATATACAAATGCCATCCGCATGATGGTTCAGTACATGCCGATGGAACCGATACGCTGTATCGTTAGAGATGGGCTGCTCTACACGCCAGTCACCCCCG
>DOJM01000071.1:4198-4506 GCA_003529225.1 Paenibacillus sp. | reverse complement strand
CCTTTTTCAATAACCGTTGCAATTCTTCTCTTTGGGGCAGCATTAGGATAACACCTCGCTCGGATTTCGAATTTATTTTATAATATTATAACACAATCCTTACGGTTAAATAATTCGTCCGTATACGCTACTCAAGGTCTTCTTCTTCATCCATGTGTCCTAAATAATCGCTATACAACTCCATCATCCCATCTCCAAAACCCCAGCCAATGCTCTGACTGCTCCACGTCAGTTCGTTGCATAAATCTACAAACTCTTCTTCTAATTGATTGTCCACAATATACTTTAAAGCTTGTTCAAATATACTT
>DOJM01000071.1:3590-4087 GCA_003529225.1 Paenibacillus sp. | reverse complement strand
AAATAACACCGAATAATAATGCTCTTGAATAATTAGATGTTTCTTGGCCAAATTCAAGATTTCAGCCTCAAGCCCTTCCCTTGTAAGATTGTTCAAATGCTTTTTAATGGTTGAGTTTCTTAATTTCAGCATTACTATGATCTCCTTTGTCGGGTTATAATTTCCGGTATTATTACTCAACAGCTTACAAGGTATAATATAAATAAAACGTGAGGACCAATCAATGGACAATATCGAGGACAAATATAAGGCGGCTCTGGCGCATATTGAGGAACTTAAGCTGGAAGTCACCCGGTTGAGAGGTCTAATGGGGCTTTTGGATAATGACAATATAATAAGTACTAATGAACAAATAACTTCCAATCCCACCTCCCCGAAAAAAGAAAACAAAGGGATAACCGTTGCAGAATCCACTGTCCACCAGTACTCTACCGTAGAGGATAAGCTCGCCCTGTATAAAAGTTATTTTCGCGGCAGAGACGATGTATACCCGGTCC
>DOJM01000071.1:0-3503 GCA_003529225.1 Paenibacillus sp. | reverse complement strand
ATGGAGCTATGTAAAAGCCATGAAATCCCCGCACTCTTAGAGCGCTCACGTTCCGGCAATGGGGGGCATATCTGGATTTCCTTCAGTCAAAATATAGAGGCAGCTACAGCCAGAAGATTTGGAATGACCCTACTGAGTTTGACCATGAACAAAAGATATCAGATCGGTATGGAATCCTATGACCGTCTGTTCCCCAATCAGGATACGCTGCCCAAAGGCGGATTCGGCAACCTCATTGCCCTTCCTCTTCAAGGTGGGCCGCGTAAACAGGGAAACAGCGTCTTTGTTGATGAACGCTTTGAGCCCTATACTGACCAATGGGGGATATTATCCAAGCTTGGCAAGATGGACGAAGACTTGGTGAAGCAATTTATATACAAGCACGGGGAGCGTGGACTTTTTAACAATGACAGTATTACAGCAGGATTAGACCACGTACAAGATAACCAGACTCAGATCGAAGAGGTTCTTATGGAACCTTTGCCTTTTCTCCAACCCTGATTTTTATAAAACCCAAGCTATGCGTCTGTCCACTTACGGTAAACCCCGGGTCATCTCATGCGCAGAGGATATGGGCAATTATGTAGTTCTGCCAAGGGGATGCTTGCGTGATTTGTTATCTTTTTTCGAGCATAATCATGTAAAAGTATCACTAGAGGATCGACGTTCGTCTGGAACCTCAATAGAGGCAGAGTTCACCGGTACACTAACCACTCTTCAGGATACAGCAGCCAGAGCGATTCTAAACCGGGACATAGGCGTTCTCTCGGCGGCAACCGCATTCGGCAAAACTGTCGTAGCAGCCAGCATTATCGCTTCAAGAAAGACAAACACTCTTATCTTGGTGCACCGCCGGGAGCTTATGGAACAATGGCAGGAGCGTTTGCAAACCTTTCTCGAAGTCCCAAAGCAGGCAATCGGATTGATCGGCGGCGGCAAAAATAAACGAACCGGCATCATCGACATTGCGGTCATTCAGAGCCTCAACTACAAAGGGAATGTTAAACCCTTCGTAAGTGAATACGGCCAGGTCATTGTGGATGAGTGCCACCACGTATCAGCCTACAGCTTCGAACAAGTTCTGCGGGAAGTCAAAGCAAAGTATGTGTTTGGCTTAACGGCCACACCTAAACGGTAAGACGGACAGGAAGCCATTGTACGGTTCCAGCTTGGACCTGTGTTATTGAAGGTGGATGCCAAAAGCTTAAGCAGCTCCAGAGGATTTTNNGGTCCCCCGTTATACTCACTTTCAGATTAAGTCTGGGGAGCAAGCTTCCGGAATTCAGGACATCTATCAGCAGCTTGTAGACAACGAGGAACGTAATACACTTATTTTTGACGATTTGCTAACTTGCCTGGATGAAGGTCGCTCTCAACTGCTTCTGGTTGAACGAACCGCTCATGCTGAATATTTTGCAGAGAGATTACATGCCTTTGCCAAAAACGTAATTGTGCTTAGAGGCGGAATGGGGAAAAAGCAACGAGAAGCTCTACGCGCCCAAATTGCTTCTATTCCAGAAGATCAGGAGCGTGTAGTTATTGCTACCGGCAAGCTGATCGGCGAGGGCTTCGATGACGCCAGACTGGACACCCTGTTCCTGGTCCATCCCATCTCCTGGACAGGCACCTTACAGCAATATGCAGGCCGCCTGCACCGAAGTCATGCGAACAAAGAAGAAGTGAAAATATATGATTATATTGATCTACAGGTTCCTATGTTGATTGCGATGTTCAGGAAAAGAGTGAAGGGATATCGGAAGATGGGGTATAAGGGGGCGGAGTTGTAAAAAAACGTATAAAAATAGGCTGGGCGTGTAGAACCCCTTTCCCAAAAAGGGCCTTAAACCCTTGATGGGAAAGGGATTTTAGAAACTGAGCCGTGGCTTGGTAAATCCACAACTCACCGCCGCGTGAAGTTGAGCNNAGAGATAGTGGCGTCATAACCAGTTTTTCTTTACTACTTTTTGATAAAGAATTCATAATTGTATTTAGTATTAAATACCATTGCAAAAAAGTAACATACCTCTATTTTCAGAACAATGAACTTAAACCAATCGCCACTTGCGCAACCATTACTCTCTCATCTCTTCCCGCACAGGCTTCACATGCTGCAGAATTTCACGCTCCGGGATGGGAACGTACTCGATATCGAAAGAACCACTATACCCGAAAAGCGGGCCGAAGAATTTGTTGTTCACCTTTACGTCAATTCGGAACTTCTCCTTCTCATCGTCGTACCACTCACAGACATCGGCATAACCGGAGAACATCATTGGAAACCGAAAGCCTAGAATCCCCTCATAAAAATATTGCTTCCCTGACCGCAGCCTCATACCGCCATTCTCCGCAACGAACATATCAATTTCCACGGCCAAATGCTGGTGCGTGCCTAGATAGTCAATGATTTTTTGTCTTTTCTCGCTGTAAATCATTGTGGCGTCAAAGCGTCTGACCCGATTGGGAAAATGATACGTTCGAACCCAAGTAACAGTCTCTCGCCCGAAGCTATCCTGGTAAGCGTAATTCTCAATTGTGAAAGGGATTTGTGCCCCTCCCTGCGGGAAAAGGATGTTCCGCCACGTACCGAGGGCCAGGAACGGCAGCGTATACCATTTTCCATACCAGACCTGTTCCATAATCCCTGTGCCGATGGATGCTATTTGATTCTCGCTGCCGAAGCCAAATCGCTTCTGAATCTGGGGGTGAAGCTTGGCGAAGTCTTCACCAAGGACCTTATCGTAGATTGAGGTCATGCTTATTTCCTCCTTCACGAGAGCTACGCAGACACCTTGCGGCACTCGGAATCTCCGATGTGCTCAGTAAACTGATCATAGACAAGGCAATCATCGCCACATTCAGAGTGATCGGATTGAATGGCGCGACATAGGTCGCTGGATGTGCCCACGCGCTTAATCCAAGTAGGATTAGGATCACTATATTGGTCTTATGCAGAACCTTCCGCTTCTTTCCTCGCAGGATGAGGAATAAGAGGCCTAATCCGATTTCACCTAACCCCAACAAAGTCAGGAGGGGTCTCTCATAACCAGCAAGACCAGCTATCCCTCGCAAAATATCCATCTCTCCCGAGTCCGGTACTAATAGCTTAGGCACCAGTCCTTGATACACCCAAATCATAAACAGGCTGAGCGTTTGTATTAGCTCTATAATAGAGCGCCTAAATGATACACTTGGGGGAGTCCCCTGCTCCAGCCAAAGACGTAAACTGTCAAAACTCCAGGCTGTCGCCCACCCCATTATCGGTCGAAATAGAAACCGATCGAGCCAACTGCCGAATGTGCCAAAACGTGTCCTGTAATCATATCTAGTTAAGAAGCGAATACCGTCATCTGTCGGTACATACCGCCAGAAACCACTCCCCTCAGATATTAGTGATATCGGATTGGCGGAACTGAATTTCAGGCTAGAGGTCATGATGCCTTCCTTCTCCATCGAACCGGCCGTCTCGCCTTCTCCAGCAATACTGAGTCCAAAGCCGATATTGG
>DOJM01000072.1:25757-25934 GCA_003529225.1 Paenibacillus sp. | reverse complement strand
CCGCCCTGTCTCATGATCTTCATACACCACTGACAACACAGACGGGTTATTTAGAAATCCTGAAGGAAGGACATTGGTCAACCCAAGAGGAACACGATCGGTATGTAGAAAAATGTCTAGCCACCTGTGAGCAGATGAAGCAAATGTCAGACCGGTTATTTGAATACTTTTTGGCAT
>DOJM01000072.1:22347-25727 GCA_003529225.1 Paenibacillus sp. | reverse complement strand
ATTTGACGGGATCGAACTGTTTATGCAGATGATTTCAGAAAAAACACTCCTTATGGAAGAGGAAGGGTTTACTTTTACAATTTCGGTATCAGAGACAGACTTTAAGGTTAACGTATGTATAATCCCATTATTCCGTATTTTCGATAATATATTCTCTAATTTGATGAAGTATGCGGATAAAACAGAGGACATACGAATATCCATCGAAACCAAAGAACACTACTGCATGATCCAGTTTGATAATCAGATCTATGAGCAAAGTGAAAAAATAGCAAGTACAAAAATAGGATTAGAGAATGTAAGAAGATTGATGGAACAACAATTGGGGGAATTGACCATACATGAGAGTGATAAACGTTTTTCGCTAAAGCTTAAATTTCCAATCGTATTTTTCTCGAAAGTCTGACCGAATCATGGAATGGTCTCCTTTAACACCCAATCAAAGTCCTTTGATCACTCTTCCTCAACGATGATAATAATTTCTGCTATAATTGTACTAATTAAGACTGTAACTCTTATGCGATAATATTGCCGTGTTCCACGAAGGCCAGCTGATTCAAAGAGGCAGCCATGATGAACTCGTTTCCGACAAGAGCGGAAAGTACCATGAGCTTTGGCATGCTCAAGCGCCGTATTATGAGGTGATTAATGACAGGGAAGCTTCTAGTATTTTTAAGTGAGATGTTAGAATGAAAATATCAACAAAAAAATAAGNNTATCAATTGTAACTTATTGGCTTAATGAAAAGACTACAAAGTTTTACCTATCGATTTGTTTGAAAAATTGATATTAGGAAGAAGCAATAGTCAAATAAAATTATTTTGTTATTTTCTCCTTTTTTGAAATAAAAAGGAAATAGATAAAAATATTCATAGTTTATCTAAGGTAACTAACAGTTTCTTAAAGTCAAGAAGGTACAAAGTTATATTCCGTATTCGTGAACTAAATGACCTTTCAAATCTTCGTCATATGGAAAGAGATTCCGATGTTACGTCGATTGGGTTAATAAACAATGCACTTTTAGCGTTGCTAGCACCTCTTTAAAAAACTTATCTGATTCACAGTTGAAAATCCAAACTGTTCTATACAACTCTTGTGAATTAGGAAATAACCTGTCAGATTTTCACTGACAGGTTATTTCTTAATTTAATGGCTACTAAAAGATTATGAGTAGCGTATATGAAAAAGCTAGTAGTTTTGATAATTTGCTTTCTAATCGCATTATTATTTTATCTGTTTGGGAATAGCGATTCGCGATCATCATCAAACCAACAAGAGATTTCATTAATAGAAGCTATCAAAAAGGGGGGGGAGTTTGCTCAGAATTGGAATCCTAAGGCAAGAAATCCGCTCCGAGTACGTTCAGCTCAATTAGCCAGAAGAAGAAGAATAGTATTCAACTGGTGCGTACCGCTTCTCTTGATGAAGAGCCGTGTGAACGATGCAAAGGGTCGGGTAGAACTCGATACCTTCATATTAAGAACGGCATCTGTTTTTTATGCGGCGGAAGCGGGGAAAAATCGAAACAAAAACAAGAGATCTTAAATACGGAACCATCTTTTACGTAGTGTTGAAAACGAATAATAACCTACAAGGAAAAAAATAGAAATAGAGGAGGTGACCTGACAAACGCCTGGGTTAATTCCATGGTCTTTGTTAGGTCAATAATTATGAACACTGAGATTCAAAAACAAATAGAAGCGTATGAGTTAGCCCGCTCCAAGTATCTAAAAAAATAACAAAGGATGACTTGCGGAATTCCAGACTTCTCTGTGAGCCGCAGATCCTTAGATTTGATGGGATGACTTCGGAAGAGCGGGATCATGTCATTACTACAGAAGTAATGGGATGGGAGCCACATACGTTTGAGGTGCCGGCATTTTTATCTCACGAGCATTATTGTAGGGGCTCATTCAAACCTTCCCAAGACATGAATCATGCCTTGCAAGTATTTGAGTATACCCTTATCGCGGATAAGACTAGGCTTGTTCCTTGTGGTTCTGGAGCCGGAGTCTTTTGGAGTATCTACTATGAAGATATATATATATTGGGGCTGGGAAAACACCGCAGATGGCTATTTGTAAATATGCACTCGTTATTAATGATGTGCTGCTATATAAAATAAATGCGGCATAATGAATTGAATGAAGCGCGATTATAAGACGATACTGCAAGACATTGAATATTAAATACTTAATAAGACCGATCCGTTGATCGGTCTTATTTCTGTTTATATAAAAGAGGATAGGTAACGCGACGTTTGCGCTAATGTCAAAAGAAAATAAAGAATTAGACTGGTAACGTCCCATTACGAACGGGCAGGTTAGTGTGGTGAAATCGTGCGTACTATTAGGGATAAAAAATATTAATTATTCCTTAAAAATGTTAAGATGATTGACGGGAATATTGTACATATGCAATATACTATGGAGGGTTGGATATTGGGAGAAATAGTTACAGTTCTTTTTCAAAATAGAAATAACATTAATTTGGGATTATTTTGCAAAACGCTTGAGGAAGTTAACTTTTTCCCTGCAGCTTCAAGTCTTAATAAGTTAGACGATGAACAAGTAGTACAGGTTAAACCTGTTATGTTTTTAGGATGCATTGAAATAAAATTTGGATCAATTTATTATAAATTTAATAAACAGAATCAACAAAACTTAGGATTTTTAATCGTGAATCGAAGTTGGAGCGATTTTTTGAGTTATCCTCCGACAACAACAATTACAAGAAAAATATGCCTTGAAGTTATGGAGTATTTTGATAGTACGGAAGCTATTTACCTTTCTGATATGTATAGTTATGATTACTTTTATGATAATACTAGTTGGTCAGATATTAAAAAATCGCTATCACGGAGGTTTGGCTCCCCAGCTAATAAAGTCGAAGACATTTATAAAGAGTTTGAGGAGCATATAGAAACTGATGGATATTTTATTGAGAAAAGGTAATCTTTTATTCTTAAACGAGTGAGCTTATTAAGCTAACACTAGATGTTAGTTCAAAAATAGATAGAGCGGTTTGCCGGGTGGCAACTGCTCTATTTTACGTTAAGCTAACGGGACACTATAGTTTAATAGCATAAATTGTTGAGCAGGCCGAAGCCTGCTTATTTTATTGAACAGTTAAGCTGCTTGCTTAAGGGGCATACCTTTGTGTGGGATGTAAGCTTTTTTGTCTTGTGCAAGCTAACTACTCTTTTACTGTCGGGTATTAAATAAAATATTTTTTACCAAGCTCACGAATATATTTCCTATCAAAAACTTTGAAGCCATTACGATCGTAACGATTACAAGACCGATGACATTGCCAAGGTTTTGTTTTTTAACATCATTCATTCTGCAACACCTCTCTATTCCTCAAACGATAAATTCATA
>DOJM01000072.1:19853-22291 GCA_003529225.1 Paenibacillus sp. | reverse complement strand
CTCGCATCCAGAACCCGCAAAACCCGCTCACTGCCTTTGTTTTGATAAACCCTGAGAGCTTTAATCTTTTGCCCATATATTTGTCCGCTTTGAATTGCTGCATCATCGTTGCAAATTCGCCTTCCGTCGGTACCACTGTAACCGACTTTAAAAATCCGGACGCTCTCCCTTGATGGAAGGTTTCCCGGTCAATCCCCATCTGATAGTTGAAGGGGTGACTCCCGCTTAATTGCCATCCCTTTAATAATTGTTCATTTTTCATTTTCATTTCCTCCCTTTGCATCGTTAATTTGCCCATGATTTTGCGATACTGCCCTGGCGGTAATTGATAGTATTTCTTAAAAGAACGGGTGAACGATTCTTGGCTCTCAAAGTGATAATAAATGGCAATATCTATAATTCTTTCATCTGTGAACAGTAACATGTTGGACGAATTTGCAATTCTCCGAAATCGGATATATTCAGATACGCTCACGCCAACCTCTTGCTGAAAAATCCGATGGTAATGATACTTTGAAAACCCTGCAAACTTAGCCATACTCTCTAGTGACAATTCTTCGGGCAAATGAGTCTCTATATAGGCAATCGACTCTTGGATGATCGGACTGTAGCTCATGTTATAACCTCCTTAAGAATAAAATATCAGAAGCAACCGCTGCATATTTGATATATATTGCTTTGTTTCTCGGGTATATAAAGGATAACTCCATCCATATTATTGTGTTCACATAAAGATAGCAATAATGATCAAAAAGGTGTGGTGCAATGAATGTATACTTGAAGTAGAACGTAAAATTATTTTTCGGTAAGGAGTTAGATGCAATGAAATGGAAGGCGAATACCCTTAGTCTGCGTAGCTTGTTGTGCATGCCGCTCACTTTGATCATGCTTAGTACCTCGATAACATCAGCGGTTATCCCGGTCAAGACTGCATATGGGGAAGCAGCGGTGAATGAACAGCAAGTCAGAACAGCAAGATCGTATCAGGCTACTTTATCCGATTGGAAGCGTTGGGCCGCGGATCATGCTTATGCCTTACAGACGATCCAACCGGAATCATGGTCTTCGAACGGAGGATCCATTGGGCAGGACAAATTTAGCGACCTTGATATACTGATCCCGTTGCTCGCTGATAAGCGAATCGTATATTTGGGAGAAAATTCACATGGTGTGGCCGAATTTAATCTAGTCAAAACGCGCCTCATTCAATACATGCACCAAACGCTTGGGTTTAACATTGTTGCATTTGAGAGTGGTTTGGGCGATGCAGCCCTTGGTCAAGGACGGATAAAAAAGACGGCGACTCCCGATACGATGAGGCGTTCCATATTTGGCGTATGGTGGACGGAAGAGACGAAGCCGCTATTCGAATACATGAAGGAGACACATAAGAGCGAATCGCCTTTGCGACTGACGGGCTTCGATATTCAGGTGCAATCCCCGCTTTTTCAGAATGCGAACTGGATTCCAAGTATTAAGCTGAAGGACAGAGCGCTGCAAGCGGAACAAGAGGTTCATAAGTGGAGAATGAGCAAGGATCAAAGCGGATTCCGTAAGGCCAAGCCTGAGCTGATTAAGGTGTATGAAGAGCTATTGCAGGCCGTGACTAAGAATGAAAATGCGTTGAAGATGGACTATCCCGATGAGCCGCATATCGTCAAGTTAATGAAGCGAGCGCTAGAGGATCGAATCCGGGTCATTCAGGAATTTAATGAGCTGTGCATCCAATCCAATCTATTAACAGAACAAGGGGATTATAGCGGCGCTCAGTCCATGATGGAATGGCGCGATCGGGCGATGGCCAGCAACCTTGCATGGTTGGTGACAGAAGTTTATCCGGAAGAGAATATCATCGTATGGGGCCATAATGGCCATATCAGCAAAGCACAGTCTCTGATTTCCACCATGCCGAAGAGTATGGGAGAGCTTATGCCAAAGGAACTGCAACAGGAAAGCTACGTCATGGGTCTATTTATGNNCAAGCAGCCGAGAATACGAGGGAACCGATTCAGTTGAATCCGATTATTCCGGGGTCTATGGAAGATATTTTGGCGGCTGTAGAACAGCCATATACATTCATGGATTTACGCTATCGGGAAAATGAACGGGGAAATTCTTGGATGTTCGAACGGATGATAGCCTCTTATCAGGTGCAAATGCCGATGCCGTTAGAGCTAAGACGGCATTTCGACGGCGTCCTTCTCATGAAACAAGCGAAGATGCCGACATATTTGCCGGACACATATAAGTGAGAAGGAAACCGTTTTAAAAAAAGTTATTCTTCTTAGATTTCAGGCTCAGCTTCGTATCCCTTCGGGACAAGCCATTTTTTTGATTAAGACTCCTGAGCAGACAAATCTAAACTACATTGAAATAGGTGGAACGGAACAATGTGAACACCTTGGAAGTCAATGATTTTCACGGACTCTACAGCCAAA
>DOJM01000072.1:6227-19735 GCA_003529225.1 Paenibacillus sp. | reverse complement strand
CGCTGCTTCAGCTCTTTCTGCAGTCGATAGGTATCCTGCATGATCCGGCGCTGTATGGATTCTCCAGCCATCAAAAAGGTACGTTTAAGAATGTTACTCGAGGGCTCGATCTCTTTCAGGCTCTTGCTAACCATAGCATCTATATATTGAAGCAAAATGAGGTCTCGAACCATCGTGCGTTTCTCCGTAGTTATCATTTTATTTGGGTTCTCACGCTGCTGTTCCTCGTACTGCTCAACATGCTCGGTCATGATCATCTTCGTTTTCCATCTTTCGTTATTGTCCAGCTTGCTAATGCATACCCCTCCATTAACCGTCTCAAAAAATAAGAACATTTGTTTGTATTATAACCAAACATTCGTTCGTTAATCAATGTAAAAAAATTCATCAGTTTGTGCTGACGGATTAAACGTGTGAGATTTCAACTACTGCTGAAACCACAGAAGTTGATGGTGTTGATGATTATTCTGCATATCGTGATGCCGCTCATTGGTTGGCTCGTTGCAAGTGCTGTTTTTCCGGGAGATCCTTACACAGTGACAGGATTTGTACTGTTGTTTGCGATCCCAACGGGTGTCGTTAGCGTGGTGTGGGTATCCATATACGGCGGGAACATTGCACTAACTTTGGCACTTATTCTGATCGATACGCTCTTGTCACCGATTGTCGTTCCGGCTACCTTGTATTTGCTCATGGGAGCGAGTGTGGAGATTCAGCTTGGGGAAATGATGAAAGGGCTCCTATGTATGATTGTCATTCCTTCGGTGGTCGGGATGCTCCTGAATCAATGGACAAAAGGCAAGGTGAATACGGTATGTGGACCTCTGCTTTCCCCATTTGTAAAGGTGGGGTTGTTCATGGTCGTTTCTATTAATGGTGCTAGCATTGCTCGTTATCTGAAACACCCGGATAGTAAATTAGCGATTATTATTGGCGTAACCTTCTTAACCGTAGTTCTCGGATATGTAATCGGAGCATTGGTATCGCGCCGTTTCCGCTTTAGCTACGAAGATTCTGTGGCCGTACAATTTAATTCCGGAATGCGTAATTTAAGCGCGGGAGCTGTGCTCGCAGTAAAATATTTTCCTCCAGCTGTTGCACTCCCTGTGATCTCAGGAATGTTATTCCAGCAGATTCTCGCTGCAATGTCTGGTCTGTTTTTACGTAGCAGAACTAAACGCCCCTTAACAGATGGTGCAATCACGCAAGTTACCTCGGCATTCCAGTCAGAACAGCCTATTTCATCATAGAGATAAAACAGGTCTTAATGNNAACTAGTTTTTTCTGCATTTATATGCAAAAATTCGACATTTTTTGATATTTTCCGTATTTTCGCTTAGTCAATATTCACTAATTTATCATGATATCCGATAGTAATTGTATTATTTACAATTGCATTGTTCTCTAATGAACAGTAGTCGGAAGGATGAGGGGAAATGAAGATTCGTCTTAAACTATCACTTATGATGATAGGTGTGACCCTACTATGTATTGCAGTAATGGGGGTTTTTACATATTTAAGGTCAACTCAGGCGATAGTGAGCCTTACTGAGAATTCTATGAAGCAGGTCAATACGAATAAAGCTCAGACCATATCGTCTATGATTTCGAAGGAGCAGAGAAGTATTGAACTTATTGCCGGAAGGTCGGAAATTGTCGAATTATTACTCCAAGCAGGGAATGGTGGCGTCGCCAAGGGGAGTGAGCTACAGAATGAGGTAAATATCAGCCTTCAGGGAATAGTGAAGGATGCTGGGAACCTCGAACATGTTTTTGTCAGTGATATGAAAGGCATCGCTGTGGCTGACAGTGACATTAAGCTTATAGGTACGGATTTCAGTGATAGAAATTATACGAAGAAAGTAATGGAGACTGCGGCGCCGGTAATTAGCGAAACGCTGAAATCGAAATCTACTGGGGCTTATGTGGTAGGATTTGTGCATCCGGTGAAGAGTAACGGCAAGATGATTGGATATGTAGCTTCAGCGGTTTCCGCAGATAGTATGATTAAGTATTTGGCTGACACAAAAGTAGTGAACACGACGAGCTCTTATGTATATTTACTGGATGAGAACGGGAATAAACTGTACCATCCGGATAAAAAGCAAGTTGGACAACCGGTTGAGAATACTCAGATTTCAGCTGTTGTGGATCGTGTGAAGGCTGGTAAGGAGGTAGCAGACGGTCTGCTCAATAATACAGTTGATGGTGTGGAAAAGAAATCCGCTTATACGGTTATTCCTGAGACCCACTGGTTGCTTGTATTAACTGCTGACTTAGATGAGATCGTGAAGCCTGTCACTGAGATGAGAAATTTCAATATTTTTCTAGGTGTGGCAAGTTTGATTATTGCATTGCTGATTGCTTTTTATTTTTCTCAAAAAATTTCTGCGCCGATTATTAAACTGACAGAATTGATCAATAGAACGGCAGAGCTAAATTTGACGTATGACTCTCAGTACGATTATTTAACGAAAAACAAAGATGAAACAGGGACGATTGCCAAAGCAATGCTCCGCACACGTACTATTCTTCGTGATATGGCGGGTAGTCTAATCACGATCTCAACCAAGGTGCTTGATAATGCGGAGACTCTTGAAAAGCTGTCTATAGATGTACGGGAGAATGCTCATGACAATTCGGCAACTACACAGCAGCTTTCGGCAGGGATGGAGGAGACAGCAGCTTCAACACAAGAGATGACGGCAGCGATTACTGAAATTGATGTTAATGTATCCGAGATCTCTAGTAATGTGAAGGAAGGCGCTGAAGTCTCCANNTCAAGATGAGGCGTTAGAGTCTACGGATAATGCGAAGCGAGTGTATGAATCTGTTCGTATCGATACGGAAAAAGCAATTGAACAGTCGAATGCGATCTCGGAGATTAATGTACTGGCGGATACGATACTATCGATTACTAGTCAGACCAATCTGCTTGCTTTGAATGCAGCGATCGAAGCGGCTAGAGCGGGTGAAGCAGGTAGAGGATTTGCTGTTGTTGCTGGTGAGATCCGCAAGTTGGCTGAGAAATCGTCAGAGACAGCAGCTGGGATTCAAGGGGTCGTTTCAGGTGTATATGCTTCTGTTGAACTAATGAAGGAAAACTCAGAGGCGCTACTTGCTTTTATTGACCAGAATGTTCTTGCAGATTATGAGCGGTTAACGGAGGTAAGTCAGCAATATAACAGAGATGCTACTACAGTGAATTTGCTGATGAATCAATTCGAGACCGCGGCCGATCATCTAAGTATGGCGGTATCTAGTATTTCTATAGCGGTCAATGAAGTGGCTGCAACAGTAAATGAGGGTGCTATTGGGATTCAGGATATTGCGGTGAAGACGGCTGATATCGTTGAGAAGACATTCCATGAAGTTACGGTGGCTGACGAGAATACCCAAAGTGCGAAGGAGCTTCAGGGGCTGATAGATCGGTTTAAGATCTAAGAAGGATTAAGGAAATCCTTATCCGTCATTCATAAAATATTAAGCTTGTAAGGTTATAGTACATATATAACCTCCCTTAAATATAAATTTTGCCCCGCCGGCCGTTGGCGGGGTCTTTTTTTATGTGAATCTTTTTAAGAGAATACCGTCTTAGCCAGTGATGAGGTAAATAGCTTCATCCAGCGGAACGATAACCTCTGTTTGTTCCACCATATCTTTCAAACGTACCTTATCAACACTTGATTCGCTTTCGCCGATCAGTATAACGTAACGGATGCTTTTGGATGAGGCTGTGGCGAGCTGCTTTTTTAATTTTCTTTTACCGGATACGAGAGTGGTTCTTATAGAACAGGCACGAAGTTCGGCTGTTGCAATTAAAGCTTGTGGTAGTGTCTCACCAATGGGAATGACCATAACATTAGCTGCTTTATTTTCTTGGATAGGTCGTTCTGCCAGGAGAGCCATGATAGACTCCATGCCAAAAGACAACCCCACTGTAGGATATTGAATATCCTCTCTGCCCACTAACTGTCCGATAATCGCGTCATATCTGCCTCCACCACCCAAGCTTGAGGTAAAGGAACCAGATGCATCAAAGATCTCGTAAACTGTTCCTGTGTAGAATGAAAGACCTCGGGATAAGAAAGGATCGAAGCGGCAAGTATCCTGTAGTCCAATGTCTTGGATTAGATTTTGTAGGACGAGAACCTCTGACGCACCAGGTTGTGCTGTGAGATTGTATTTGTCGCATAACTGTTCAAAGCTTGGATTGTCCGTTTCGATAAGCGCTAGAATCGCTGCAATGGTTGCAGATTCTAGCCCCTTGCCAATCAACTCGTTCTCCACTCCACTAATGTTGATTTTCTCAAGTTTATCAAGGGTAAGCATAACGGATAGTTGCTCTTCCGCAGGTACGCCGATGGACTCTAGAATCTCACCGAGAAAACGTCGATTGTTCCATTTTAGAATGATAGGAATGTCCAGCTTGCGGAAAGCTTCGGTAGCCAGTTGCATTAGCTCAGCTTCAGCCTCAGGGCCGGAAATGCCGACCACATCGACATCACATTGCAGGAATTCACGCAGACGCCCACGTTTTACGGGTCCATCTCGGAACACTTTTCCGATCTCATACCGCTTGAAGGGGAACTCTATCCCTGGATTTAAAGCGATCACTTTGGCAAAAGGAATCGTCAGATCATAACGCAACCCCAGTTTGCGGCTGCCCTGATCCGTGAGTTGGTACATTTCCTTGAGAATTTCGTCTCCGCCTGCATATTTTGAGGTTAATAACTCCAGTTCATTTAATAATGTGGTGTCCATGGATTCAAAATCATAGAGCTCGAACAAGTCCTGCAGCGTATTTTGAATGTTCTTTCTGAGCGCTTGCTCTTGACCGAAGTAATCATAAGTTCCTTTAATGTTTTGCATTGTTAGTAGCTCCTTTGAATTGGCATAGTTTAGAAAATAAAAAAACGCGCAGGACCTCTTGGTCCTGCGCGTGATCTATGCCGCAGGGAGGCCAACGCGAGTAGCGTTAGCCTCCCTGAAAAAATTCAGGAGTGCTAACGCTGTTTGTGATAATAATGAAGTTGATTCAGCATGATTGTATTTGTATTCATCAGAACCAATTCCCTTCGAAATTTTGATTACTGCCGATTATAGCGGATCATTTGGAGTCGTGCAAGCAAGAATTTATATTTGGTTCGATTTCTTATGGGCGAATGGACAAGTTATCAGCTATAATAGGGCTTCGATATTCCTTAAGGAAAGGGAGTTTTTCTACGATGAATGAATCTTTAATTATAGCTCGGACCGAAGGTTTTGTTAATGAACAACTTGGACAAGATACTACGGGTCATGACTGGTGGCATTCCGATAGAGTGCGCAACACCGCAGCTGAAATTGCCAAGATCGAGAGCGCAGATGTATTTGTTTGCACGATGGCCGCTTTGCTGCATGATGTTGCTGACGAGAAGCTTAATCCGTCTAAAGAAGAAGGTTTGCTTAAAGTGCGTACTTGGCTTTCTTCAAACCTTACAGATGAGCAACAAATTAATCATATTATGATGATTATTGAGACGATGTCCTTTAGTGGTGGCGGGGGAGAACCGATGCAGACGCTTGAAGGCCAAGTGGTTCAAGATGCCGATCGACTTGATGCGCTTGGTGCGATTGGCATTGCCAGAACCTTTATTTTCTCAGGGGCGAAAGGTCGTCCAGCTTATGATCCAGAAGTGTCTCCAAGAGATGAATCGCTCCAAAAGGAGTACAGGGATTACAGCAAAGGAACGGCTATTAATCATTTTTATGAGAAGTTATTAAAATTAAAATTCCTGATGAATACAACCTATGGACGCAAGTTAGCAGAAGAACGGCATGATTTTATGCTTAATTATCTGGACCAGTTCTATAAGGAATGGAATCAAGGGAGCCAATAGCTGTTATAATATAAGTATGCACAAGATGAAGGATCGCGGAGTTTCCGCTTTAACCAGAACAATCGGCATAGAAGAGGTTGAACGATGAGTGAATTGCAATTTAGAGATTATGAGTTAAACGAAGACATTATTAAAGCACTGGATGTCCTGAAATATGAGACACCAACACAAGTTCAAAGCAAAGTGATCCCTATAGCTCTTCAGCAAAAGGATCTGATCGTTAAATCGCAAACGGGTAGCGGAAAGACTGCAGCTTACGGAATCCCGGTCTGTGATTTGGTGGATTGGGTGGAGAATAAGCCGCAGGCTTTGATTCTAACGCCTACTCGGGAGCTTGCCATGCAAGTGAAAGAGGATATCACCAACATTGGACGATTTAAACGGGTTAAGGCCGTNNTGCTCCACAAAAAATTGAACTTACTCAAAAAACACATGTTGTCGTAGGTACGCCTGGACGTGTGTTCGATCATATTGAAAGAGGTACGCTTCCGCTAAATCGGATCAAGTATTTGATCATCGATGAAGCAGACGAGATGCTGAGCATGGGGTTCATTGAGCAGATCGAAAAGATCATTAAGCAGCTGCCAAAAGAACGAGTGACTTGTGTATTCTCCGCTACATTACCGGAAGTGATTAAGAATTTGTGCCGGAAATATATGAGCGATCCAACGGAAATCGAAATTCAGGCAAGTGGAATTACAACCGCTACCATTGAGCATGCGTTGATCGAAGTGAGACAAGCTGCCAAGTTCTCGCTGCTGAGCGATATTATTACGGTGGAGAATCCGGACAGCTGTATTATTTTTTGCCGTACACAAGAACAGGTGAATGCGGTTTTTAGAGGGCTGGCTGATCTGGAATATCCTTGTGATAAGATCCACGGGGGCATGGAGCAGGATGAGCGTTTCGAGGTCATGAATGCTTTTAAAAGAGGGCAATTTCGTTATTTAATCGCTACCGATGTGGCGGCAAGAGGGATTGATATCGAGAATATCACCCACGTGATTAATTACGATATTCCGCTGGAAAAAGAAAGCTACGTGCACCGTACAGGCAGAACTGCCCGTGCAGGCAAGACAGGCAAAGCGATCACTTTTGTCACTCCGAATGAGCAAAAGTGGGTGAAGGAAATTGAAGGCTATATTGGCTTTAGCATTCCGAATATGAAAGCTCCTTCGGACGATGCCGTTTCTTACGCGAAGGAAGCGTTCGAGCAGAAGATTAACAAGCAGCCTGTCCGCAAGAAGGACAAAAGCGAGAGCTTGAACAAAGAGATCATGAAGCTGTACTTTAACGGCGGCAAGAAAAAGAAGCTAAGAGCCGTGGACTTTGTCGGCACAATCGCAAAGCTTGAGGGTATATCTGCTGAGGATATCGGTATTATCTCGATTCAGGATAATGTGACCTACGTGGATATTTTGAACGGTAAAGGTGCAATGGTACTGCAAGCGATGAGAGAGACGACGGTGAAGGGCAAGCAGCTTAAAGTGCATATTGCGAAGAAATGAACGGTAGAAATCCCGTACAACGTGCTGAGCAAGCCGTAGGAATTATCGGGGGATTGAACATGGTTACCTTATCGGAGCGGAGAGCTACTATTATGCACAGATTTGTGTTTTAGTTTTAGGGAAATCCTCCCTATAAATAGCTGATTTTCGCTGAATTTTAAGCTTTTTAGTTATGATGAACGAAAGGCAGCCCCTGTTCGCACACCGTAGGTTAAAATGGAAGTTAAAAGGACAACCATTTCAGAGCTACATGCGAAAGGAGCTGTTACTATGAAGAATACCATAAAATACGTTGGTTTGGATGTATCTAAAGAAAAAATCGCGGTGGCCATTGCAGACGAAGGTCGAGAACCGGCGCGATATTATGGAGCCATTCCCCATACCCCGGATGCAGTGGCTAAAATGATTAGGAAACTCAAAGGTTCAGGGATTACGCTAGAGGTCTGCTATGAAGCTGGACCTACCGGATACGACTTATACCGCTGGTTGACGAAGATGGGGATTTCCTGCGTGGTGATCGCACCTTCGCGTATGCCACAGCGTCCCGGCGATGCCATAAAAACAGATCGACGGGATGCTGAAAAACTGGCTCAGCTCCACCGTGCAGGAGAATTGACCGCGATTTATGTACCGACTCCAGAACTCGAAGCTTTACGAGATCTCATTCGTGCGCGAGAAGATGCTAGGCAAGANNGGCAAGACCTACATCGGGCTAGGCAACGACTCATTCATTTTCTGTTGCGTCACCAAATTCACAAGCCAGAGGGCATGAAAAAACGCTGGACCAAAAGATATCGGGAATGGTTGTCCATGCTGAGGTTTGATCATGCAGCTCAAGAACGGGTTTTCACTGAATCCCTGCAACAGCTCCGGGAAGTGGAGGAGCGAATCAAGCGACTTGAAGCTGCAATGCGAGAAGAAGCGCAGATCTGTCCCTACGCACCNNACGGCTATGACTTTAGTTGTCGAGATTGGGAATTTTGAGCGTTTTCGTTCACCGGCTCAACTCATGAGTTACCTGGGACTCGTACCACGGGAGTATTCATCGGGAGCAAGTACCAAAAGAGGTAGTCTTACAAAAGTCGGGAATTCTGGAGTACGGCGCGCACTGGTAGAGTCTGCATGGAGTTACCGTCACCGTCCTGCTGTTAAAGGAGATTTAGCAGTACGCCTTGAGGGGCAAAGTGCTCATGTCCATGAAACGTCGTGGAAAGCCCAAGAACGGTTACACAGCAAGTATTTAAAGTTAGTCAGACGCGGAAAACACCGGAAGTTAACCATGGCTGCGGTAGGTCGAGAGTTAGTTGGATTCATCTGGTCGATTGCGGTAGACGCAGAACAAAGAATGGCGTAGGCGAAAGGGAAAAGATTTTAAAAATATGCCCAAAGATTTTGATTCTTGGGGCATGGAGACAAAGAGAAAGGTTCGAGGAGAATCCGCGAATTCCCTGTGCACAGGATCCCTGATCTGACGTGCGAAATTAGTTTACGGAAGCTCCTTCGACGTAGGCATAATATGTGGTAACCAACCCACGGATAGCAGATTGCCAGCCGACGACTTGCATTTTGTCTCTGTGCCCAAGGGATTGAAAACCCTTTGGTTTAAAGGGGAAAACAGGGGAATTGACTAATTCGTTCATAGCAGGGAATTTCTCCCTATAAATCGCCTGAAATCCACTGTTATGAGCTAATTAGGTGAATTTAAGGGGAAGAATTCCCTGAATGTTGAAATTGGGACCGAAATATCGATGAAATTAGGGAGGATTTCCCTAATTTCATTCCCACGAATCCATAAAGCCCATAACTCCCTAACTCCATAACTCACCAATTTAGCATCTCACGCTGGAAGCAGCGAGATGCACTAAAAAGCAAGCCTAGTTGCCACGTTATTGGCGACTAGGCTTGCTTCATTTAGATAGGGGGCCGGATAGAACGTCCTTAGGCGTTATACTGCGCCTGATGCAGCCGGCTGTATATGCCACCGGCATGGACTAACTCTTCATGGCGGCCTTGCTCGGCGATGCCTTCTTCATTTACGACCATGATCCGGTCGGCATTCTTTATGGTCGTCAATCTGTGTGCGATGACGAGTGTGGTTCTACCCACGGACAGATCAGCAAGTGATTGCTGAATTGCTGCTTCGGTTTCTGTATCTAGCGCGGAAGTAGCTTCATCCAGAATCAGGATCGGCGGATTCTTCAGGAACATGCGGGCGATCGCTAGGCGTTGCTTCTGTCCACCGGACAGCTTCACACCGCGCTCGCCGATCACCGTATCCATGCCCTCTGGCAGATTCTGAATGAGATCTTCCAGATGGGCACGTCGAGCAGCTTCCCAGATTTCAGGCAGCTTCGCATCGAGCTTTCCGTAGGCGATATTCTCACGAATCGTACCGGAGAACAGGAACACATCCTGCTGTACGATCCCGATCTGCTTACGTAAAGACTCCAGCTTCATGTCACGGATATCGATGCCATCAATGGTGATAGCCCCGCTTGTGACATCATAGAAACGAGGGAGCAGGCTGCAAATAGTTGTTTTGCCTGCACCAGAAGGTCCAACAAAGGCAATCGTTTCGCCAGCCTTTACTTTGAGGCTGATATTTTGTAGAACCGGACGGTCCTCGTCGTATCCGAAAAAGACATTCTGGAAGGTAATATCACCGCGTAAAGTACTTACCTCTACGGCATCCGGCTTATCGCTGATATCTGGCTCCGTATCAATAATTTCTAGATAACGTTTAAAGCCGGCAATTCCTTTTGGATAACTCTCGATAACGGCATTGATCTTCTCGATCGGACGGAAAAAGATATTGGACAACAGAATAAATGCCACAAACTCACCGATTTGAAGTTCGCCATTGATGAAGAACCAAGCGCCGCTGATCATCACAAGGATCGTAATAAGGCGGGTCATCATATAGCTGACGGATAAGCTTTTGGCCATAATTTTATAAGCAAGAAGCTTTGTTTTACGAAACATTTGATTATCTACTGCGAATAGCTCTTGTTCATGCTGCTCATTGGCAAAAGATTGAACAACCCGGATTCCGCCTACATTATCTTCAATGCGGGCATTGAAACTACCCACATTTCCNNTCAGATTAATATCAGCCATAAGGAGGAAAGCACCGACAAGTGTCATGATGGCGATAAATATATCCTCAGGACCGTGATGCGCCACCTCGCCAATATCATTTAAATCGTTGGTGATCCGCCCGATAAGGTGACCTGTTTTATTATTATCGAAGAACCGGAAGGACAGTTTCTGGATGTGATCGAACATTTTTTTACGCATATCTGTCTCGATGTTAATACCAAGCATGTGACCCCAGTAAGTAACGATATACTGCATAACCGTATTCAAGGCGTAAATAGCTAGGAGCGCGACACAAGCAATAAGAATTAGCGGCCAATCTTGACCTGGGAGCAAATCATCAATAAATTTATTGACAGCTACCGGAAAAGCTAGTTCAAGCAGACCTGCAAAAACAGCGCAGGAGAAGTCCAAAATAAATAGTTTTTTATAGGGACGATAGTAGGAAAAAAACCTTCGAAGCATGCTGTTCACTCTTTTCTATAGGATTATGTAGGAGATCGAATGAAATTGATTCTCAATTGTCTTGATTATATGGATACTAAAGATGTCATTCGATTTTGTCAATAATAGGGTTATAAAATTACTTAAGGCTTGTAACTTTTATAATAATAGTGGATGATAGGTCTTAATGCCATGTAATAAACATTTATATATTTCTGGCTTAATCGCTCACCGTCCTTACAGGGATGTCAAAGGCGTTTATGCTTGTTGCAATTTAGGAGGATACATGATGAAAGCATCGCAACGAGAAGGAAACATTCAGAATAGAGGTTTAATGGATACCAAGTATGATCGATGGCTGCTAGTGTTGGGAATTGTTTTTATCGCAGCGGCACTTAGAGCTCCCTTCACTTCCGTCGGACCGCTGATACAAATGATTCAGGATGATCTAGGCTTATCGAATACTTTAGCAGGAGCTATAACTACTCTACCATTGTTGGCTTTTGCCATTTTGTCCCCGTTTGCTCCAAAGCTAGCCCGGCGTTTTGNNTGGTCATGCTGGCTATGGGAATTTTAATCCGGTCGGGAGCTGGAACGGGACTGTTGTTCACAGGTACGGCGATACTCGGACTCTCCATTGCAGTATGTAATGTATTGCTTCCGGGCCTTATTAAAGGGAAGTTTCCTCACAAAATTGGATTAATGACAGGTGTCTATACTGTCTCTATGAATTTATGCGCAGCAGTAGCTTCAGGAATTAGTGTACCGCTAGCCAGTAATGCTGGATTTGGCTGGAGAGGGACTTTGGCGATTTGGTTTATGATCGCTGCGCTGGCAACCTTGTTCTGGATTCCGCAAATGCGCAAGCTCGATCAAGGAACTGGGGCTAAGGGCTCGGTCTCTAGTGGGAATATGTGGCGCTCTTCGCTAGCTTGGAAAGTAACTATTTTTATGGGCCTACAGTCACTGCTTTATTATGTCTTTATTGCTTGGTTCTCTGTTCTCCTTGGTGAGCGTGGGATGTCCTCAAGCCATGCTGGCTGGCTACTATCGCTGATGCAAATGGCACAGCTGCCGTTTACTTTCTTTGTGCCGTTGTGGGCAGGTCGGATGAAGAACCAACGTATTCTAGTAATAATCACTGCTATTCTGTATTTCCTCGGAATAGGTGGAATTTGGCTGGGCAGCAGCGCTTTAATGGCTGTTTGGGCGATATGCTTTGGGATTGCCGGAGGATTTGCCTTCGGTCTTGTGATGATGTTCTTCAGTCTGCGGACCAGAAGCACTCAAGAAGCAGCGGAACTGTCAGGGATGGCTCAATCCGTAGGTTATGTGCTTGCTGCGATGGGTCCGGCATTATTCGGATGGCTGCATGACGTGACGAATAGCTGGACAATGCCGCTGGTTTTATTGCTTGGTGCAAGCGTATTGCTGCTGGTGGTCGGACTTGGTGCTGGTAGCGACAGATATGTGGGAGATAGAAGATAGATTGACATAAAAAAGAGTGTATTGGTGCGGACACGCGCCAGTACACTCTTTTTTGTTGCATAGGAAGAAGCCGCACCCTTCATTATTAGACTCGTTTGTAAGCGGCCACCCGTATTCTTCGATAATCCATCACCCAGCGGTTATCCTGAAATAATGTCGGTTTCAGTTTCTGTTCCATATATGAGAGGACTTCTTCTCGTTCAGATGGTGTGAGGACGCTTAAAATTCCATTAGCAAAAGTGTTCAACCAGCGCTGGAACCCTTGCTCTCCAGCCTCTAGTGGTGTTGGACGGTCGAAACAAAGAGCGAGGTCTACAGTCAGTCCATGTTGTTCTATTAGTGTTGTATATTGTCCGATGCTTGGGAAGTACCAAGGCAGCTGAAGCTTATCACTACACCCTATAGCGGCAAAAGCATTTGGTAGTTCAGTAACGATAGAAGCGATATTGCCCTGCCCACCNNGACAAAACGTCCGCCTGTTCGCAGGCTAGCCGCAATAGAAGCGGCAGCTCCGTTCGCATCGGTCAGCCAATGAAGAGCAGCGTTGCTGAACACAGCATCGACTGGCTGATCCGCGACATAGTTTTGCCCATCTGCTAAGATGAAGCTTAGCTGGGGATGCTTGTCACGGGCAGTCTGAATCATTTCGTCAGAAGCATCAATCCCTGTTACAGTGGCACCACTAGCAGCTATGGCTGCTGCCAAATCGCCAGTTCCGCAGCCCCAATCCATAATCTGTTCACCAGGCTGGGGGCGAAGAAGCTCAATCAGAGACTCTCCAAACTGAGAAACAAACGTCATGTCAGTATCATAGGTTCCGGTATTCCACTGCTGGTTCATACGTATTCGTCCTTTCTGGTTTGGAATTACACTGACACATCTGATGTAGTATCTACATTCTTTAATTATGTTGTATCATACCAGTCTCTTATAAGTGAAATATATAAACTGAATAACTGTGATCAGTTATGCCTATAGTGATTTGAAATGTTATATCGCTGTTGATAGATTTATCTGTACATCGATTTGAAAATATATTGCTATTTATCCGAAAAAAGAGTATAGTCTTATGTACAGTGATTATTTCACT
>DOJM01000072.1:5893-6195 GCA_003529225.1 Paenibacillus sp. | reverse complement strand
CGAGTCCTCTCGACCGCATCAACTAACAATGAAAGAGCTCTTGAATTTCCTTTATGGAGATTTAAGAGCTTTTTGCATTTTTGGTATGCCTTATCAGATGCAAAAAAAGGCTGGAGCTAAAATCGTAGCTTGTTCCAGCCCTTTTATAGAGATTAGATCGCTCGCTTAGCTTCAGCTTTTTTTTATTTTACGGAACACGATGAACAAGAAGACAACACTAAGCGGAGCGGCAATCATTACGCTCAAACCGCCAAAGGTATTGCTGCCAGCAGAAGAATAATTAGCCATGAACACCGAGACAT
>DOJM01000072.1:1424-5848 GCA_003529225.1 Paenibacillus sp. | reverse complement strand
ATATGAAAATATAATTATGAAAATTATCGATGTCGTCATATTTTTTTAATCCTATTTTCATTAATGTAATACCAATTTGTGTATTATTTAGAACTGTCTATAGCCATGTACTATAGGCGTTTTTTCGTGGTCATGATCGGATCAGAGTACTAAAATTAGGTGTTTTTGTAGTGACATTTATATCGGTTACCGTTATTCTAGGCGGGCTTTTAATCCTTTTAGGACTTGTTTTTTTAAGAGCTGGCGCACCTATCCGTAAGAACATTAAGAAGCTTCAACAAGAAAATTTAATAAGAGAATAGTCCTGTTACTTGTGATATGTACTAACAGCAAGCGTCCTGTTCGCTCGGGACTTGCTGTTTATTTTTTTGTCTATAACGATAACGCGCAATCTCTTTGATTTTCGCCAACCTATCATTTAGGACTCAACTATCAAGCTTATTTACCGAAAAAAAGGTATACTGGAATAGATTACGAGATTGTAATAAGTTTGTCCCCATCTCAAAAGAGGAGGCTGCACAGGTGTCTGAATTTCTTTTTAAGCAACTATACTTACGGTCTTCTATAGGGGTTGCTGTAGTCTCTCCTGAAGAAGGGACCCTGATTCAATCCAATCCGGCGCTTTGGCGTATGCTTGGTTATTCTGAAGAAGAGCTTTTGAATATGCATTATCTTGATCTTATTTATCCAGAAGATAAGACGAATGATGACCATTACGTTATCCTGAACAATCTCTTAGCAGATCCCGGGACCGCAGTTGAGTTAGAAAGACGGTTCCTATGTAAGGATGGCGGGATGATCTGGGTAACACAACATATATTTCTGATTCTTCAGGAGAATTCCAGTGAACCTCTTGTCTTGATCTCAGAACTAACGGATATTACAGACCGGAAGCTTGCTGAAGATAAGATTCAGGAAGACCAACATTTATATAATTTGATCACACAAAATACGCCGGATATGATCTCTTTTGGCGAACCGGACGGTACACTGCACTACGTGTCTCCTTCAGTGGAGTTCTTGCTAGGTTATCCTCCCGATGAAATGATAGGCACGAAAAGACCNNATTATCACGTAGATGACGCCTTAGAGATGACCGAACACGGAAAGCTCTATTCAGATACGGAAGTATATACACGTAGAGCCCGGCATAAAGACGGACATTATTTGTGGATCGAGAGCAGTTCACAGGTAGTACGTGATGAGCAAGGGCAAATCAAACAGATATTAACCATCGGCCGCGATATTACGCAGCGTAAGAAATATGAGGATATGCTGGCGAAAGCCCAATATCTTGCAAAAATGGGATCTTGGGAATGGGATGCGACTAAAGCGCGGTTGACGGTTTCGGGAGAGATGCGTAACATTTTTGGTTTTTCACTGGACGACAGCAATCATTCCTATTTTGATTACAAACGTGTTCTTTCCTGTATTGATCCAGATGATTTTACAAGACTCGAAAAGCTAGTTCGTCAATCTATTGCGAATGGGACGAGTGGCGAAGTTACGGTTCGAATTAAAAGTGCGGATGGGAAATTGAAGTTTCTGGATGCACACTGGGAAGTGANNAGAGTGCTACAGATCAGCGGGATTGCCCAGGATGTGACTGAACGTCATCGCATGGAGGAACAGCTGCGTGATAGTGAGCAGAATTACCGACTCCTGTCGGAAAATTCAATGGATTTTATTTCGCGAAATACAGCGGACGGACACCTCACTTATCTGTATGCATCACCGATTTGCCAGACGATGTTTGGTTATACACCAGAAGATATGTACGAAACCAGAGGTATAGATTACATACATCCTGAGGACAAGGAGAAGGTAGTATCCTATCTAAGCAATTGTATGGAAGGTAAGAAGCTTGAGCCTGTGACCTTTCGGTTTCTGTGCAAAGATGGAACGTACATTTGGACGGAGACAACACTTCGCTACATCTACTCGGAGACCTTTGGAGGGCAGGAGCTGGTGTGCGTAACCCGGGACATTGCGGAACGGGCACGGCATTTTGAAGAAATAGAGAAGTTAAGTAACGAGCATGCTTTAATATTAAATTCGGTATCTGAAGGTATATTTGGTATGAATCTTGAAGGGGATACGATGTTCATCAATCCAGCGGCCATTACTATGCTAGGATACGATCCAACGGAATGGTTGAACAGCAAATTCCATGCGATTCATCAGACTTGGCTGGATAATGAGCCATTCTTGGGCATTCAGAAGACGCTGATTCCCTCGCACTTAAATAATCGTTCTTTCGAAGAGAAGGAGGGTGTATTTTGGAGGCAAGATGGTTCCAGCTTTTTGGTCAGATATCGCATGACGCCTCTTTTTGATGGAGAAGAGCGGATCGGGGCTGTAGTGGTTTTCCGAGATATCACAGAAGAGAAGGAGATTGTGCGAGCGAAGGAGTCTGCTGAGGAAGCGGATCGGGCTAAATCGGAGTTTCTAGCGATCATGAGTCATGAGCTGCGTACGCCTATGAACGGTATTATAGGAATGGCAGACTTGCTCTCAGGTACAGAGCTGAATGAAGAACAGGNNTTAACAGTAGTGGAGAAGCATTGCTTCATATTTTGAATGAAGTGCTGGATTTCAGCAAAATTGAAGCAGGCATGATGACCCTTGAACTGCAAATGGTGGATTTGCGTGAAGTGATTCAGAACGTTAGTGAGTTATTTTATCCGAAGGTGAAAGAGAAAGGGTTGTTATTGACTATCGATATTGCACCTGATCTTCCATTTGTCGTTGTGACGGATGAGGCGAGATTGCGCCAAATTCTCGTGAACTTAGTGGGAAATGCGGTGAAATTTACGGAGACAGGTGAAATTAGTATTTCTGCCAGTCTGGAAGCTTCTCAAAAGTCAGGAAATATTATCGTTAAATTTATGGTTAAAGATACGGGTCTGGGGATCCCGGTTGCCAGTCAAGGGTTATTGTTCCAGTCGTTCTCGCAATTGCATCCTTCCATCAATCGTAAATATGGCGGAACAGGACTTGGACTGGCCATTAGCAAAAAGCTGGTGGAGCTGCTCGGAGGAACGATTGGTGTGAGGAGTTGTGAGGAACATGGCTCAGAGTTCTTTTTCTCAGTGGAGGTCTCTTTGCCAAAAGAGGAATGGAATCAGAAGGTTACGCTCCACTCCTCAGTGGATGCAGACAAAAGCAATAAACCTAACGCCAAAGCATCAGATACGGGAGAATATGGACCGATGTCTATTCTCATCGCTGAAGATCATCCTGTGAATCAGCAACTGATGGTGGCTTATCTGAAGAAGCGGGGATACGTTCCAGACATCGCAACGAATGGCGAAGAAGCGGTCCGAGCTGTGCTGTCCAAGGATTATGATCTCGTCTTTATGGATATTCAGATGCCTATTATGGATGGGATAGNNGAAGCTCGGGCTGTCTCCCATTATTATTGCGGCCACAGCTTTTGCCAGAAATGAAGATAAAGACATATGTCTGAGTGCAGGAATGCAGGATTTCATCTCCAAGCCTATCTCCATAAAGGAGCTTGACAGGGTATTAAAAGATTGCTCTACTAGGATTCGTTAAGGATGAGGACTGTCATTGACAAAAGGGCGTAAGGTTAATATATTTGTAATCGTAATTATTACGAATATATTGTCGGTGAAAGGATCCATACCTTGTTAAAGATGAAGCGTGGCGATTATGTAATCATTTTTTTAGCGCTATTCGCAGCTGGATTGATTTACGGAATCAAGTGGTGGGACACCCATAATGAACAGTATCAACAAGGCGATTTGAAAGCTATAATTACGGTTGATGGTAAGGAATACAAGACCGTTTCTTTGACTAAAGAAGAGCAAATTATAGATATTCAATCGAAGTTTGGTCACAATACCTTAAAGGTATTTGATTACGGGATCCAAATGACATATTCTGACGCTCCTTTGCGAATCGCTTTGGAAATGGGGTTTATTTCTAGGCCAAAGCAGCAAATCATCTATATACCCGCCCGTATTATGGTTGAAGTATTTAACCCTAACCGATCTGTGAATGATGAGGATGAGCTGGATGCAATTATTTAGTAGATTTGGCCGTATTCGTCAAAGCTTTCCATGCGGTTATGGAGTCAGCACTCGTGTAAATGTAGGGTGTTGTTGGTTGCGCGATAGGTGTAATTGCTTCTGCGCGTATTTGCATCATTTCTTGGCCTTTGTATTGCACAATTTGAAGCTTGCCCCGAACTTCTATCCAGGTATCGGTGGGCAAGCTTTTTAATTTGCCGGAATCAACCAACATCCCAAACGGAGTAGCATCGGCGGTACAGCACTGAACCAGAAATCTGCCAATGGCAAAAGCATTCTCTGGCGTTTCACTGTCATCGCGATATAGAAAACCGGAAACGGAAATTTCTTTCCCTTCAAATTGTTGTTTATACATGTCAATAGCACCTA
>DOJM01000072.1:0-1416 GCA_003529225.1 Paenibacillus sp. | reverse complement strand
CCAGGGATAGTAGGCTGCGCATATAGAATCTTAGCCAGCTCGGTGAGCTCCTCATGATAAGGATCAATCGATTCGAATCTAACAGCGTTGTTAGTTTCTGATGGTAATGAGGAGAACGAAATCCCCTTTTTACTAGCGGCCATACTTCCCAAGGCACGATCAGGAAGTGCAAATCCAAGCAGCAGTGGAAACAGGAATAATCCATAAAGTGCTGTGCTTTTAAATATGGAATGAGGGAGGCGATGCTCGCAGTCACATAGCACACTTCCCTTACCAAATAAGGCTTGAATGGCCAAGCTAAGCGCCATAAGTGTCAGAGGAATCGGACATAACTGAACCCAGCGTGCTAGCTTGGGCGCTACATAATAATGCAAAGCGTCCTGCTGCANNCCCAATATAGAGAGCGAAGGCGAGCAGAATGACCGCCCTTAACAAATAGTGAAATCGGATGCTTCGAGAGTCATTCATGTGCTTCCTCCTAACAATGCGGCAAGCATCTGCTTGCCACCTCTATGATTACAGCCCTATGGACATGAGTACGGCTCCGATGAATACGGTCGAGAAGATAAGAAAGAACAAATAAAGAGCGAATTTGGCCTTAAACAGCGAGAGTAACATCAATGAATTTTTGAAATCCAGCATCGGCCCAAACACCATAAAAGCGAGCAGGGCTCCTGCTGGAAAAGAATGCACAAAGGAGGAAGCTATAAAGGCATCTGAGGTGGAACAAAGCGAAAGCACAAATGCCAGTCCCATCATGAAAAAATAAGACCCGAGCGGCTTATCTCCGATCGCAGCCNNTTTCCCATCTCAAAAAACTCATCCGAGGTATGCACGAAGATGGCGGCCAACTTTCCTCCGCGAGAATTATTATGATGAGTGTTATCGGTTTCACGCTGAACGCTTAGGCGTATCGGGGACTTTTTCACTGTTGCATAGATAATCAAACCTATAAAACAGGCGACAGCAAAGGCTAGACCCATCCGGGCATAGGCCAGTTCCGAGTGGTTGCGAAATGCCGTCAGTGTTGCTCCATAGACGACTGGATTTAGGATGGGTCCGGATAAAATAAACACGATCGCCACGTAGACAGGCATCCCCTTATGGATTAGTCGGCGGACGAGAGGGATCATTCCACATTCGCATACCGGAAAAATAATTCCGAGCAGGCAAGCGAATAAAATGGCCGGAAGCGCCTGCCGTGGAATCCAGCGGGAGATCATTTCATCTGGGATAAAGACGCGAAGCAGCGAGGATAATAAAGCTCCTGCTAACACAAACGGCAAGGCTTCCAGCAAAATCCCGATAAAGCCGGTTTTGAACGTGTCAATGTACGCGTTATCCAGTAGCTCTAGTTGATTTGGCACCCATATAAAACCAACGATAATCAGGAATGAGACCGGTAGAAGCAGCGGC
>DOJM01000593.1:7804-8219 GCA_003529225.1 Paenibacillus sp. | reverse complement strand
CCTGATCTTATAGAGCAGCTGCGTCGTTATTATCCAGAGGATACTGTGAAAGGTTGGATGTATGAGAATGCGACCTCTTTTTTAAGCGCAAACTTGCCCTCTCAGGTGTCTAAACCATGACAATCTTGTGCAAAAAACATAAATTGTCGAAAAAAGGGGCTTCGTTATGATGCAGCCCTTTTTATTTTTGGGTAAGAAGATGTATAATGGTTAATGGCTTGTACAGATATTAGAGAAAATACAAGGAGTGACTTTACAATGAGTAAGACTGTACCCGTAGGTGTGTCGGCTAGACATATTCACCTTACGCAAGAGCACGTGGAGGCTCTGTTTGGCCCAGGATATCAATTAACTGAGTTCAAACCACTTTCCCAACCAGGACAATTTGCAGCAAATGAACAAGTAGCAGTTATCG
>DOJM01000593.1:7151-7774 GCA_003529225.1 Paenibacillus sp. | reverse complement strand
AAGGTAAGAATTTTGGGACCTGCTCGTCCGGCTTCCCAATTAGAAATTTCCCGTACTGACTCCTTCGCACTTGGCGTGAAAGCTCCAGTTCGCGAATCTGGAAATATTGAAGGAACACCTGGCATTACACTTAAAGGACCTGCTGGTGAAGTTGAATTAGAACAAGGCGTTATCATCGCAGCTCGTCACATTCACTTCCACACTTCTGAAGCTGAAGCTTGGGGCATTGCGGATAAGCAATTGCTTAAAGTTCGTCTCGGTGGCGACCGCGGTCTCGTATTGGAGAACGTAATTGCTCGTGTATCCGACAGCTTCAAACTTGATATGCATATTGATACTGACGAAGCTAATGCTGCTGGTGCCAACAATGGCGACACTGCTGAAATCGTAGACTAGTCTTCATACGAATGATAAGAAGCGGGGGAGAAATCCTTCGCTTTTTTGTTATGTATTGGGAAACGTTATTTGGCTGATGCGACAACTCAGTCATTTTCATGAAATAGCTGCAACTGAGTCCGATAGTTCAATTAAATGTATGCTCAGATAACTCACAGTAGTAAATTGCTATTGCAAGGGTAGAGTGGATCATATCCTGAAATGGATTTTTAATGAAAATTGGTGTG
>DOJM01000593.1:1823-7141 GCA_003529225.1 Paenibacillus sp. | reverse complement strand
AAGGAGACTAGAATGACATTTAACGAACTGAATATTATGCCTGCGATTTTAAAGGCTTTAACCAAAGAAAACTATACATCACCCACACCTATACAGGAACAATCGATCCCAGCTGTATTAGCAGGTAGAGATTTACTTGGATGTGCTCAAACGGGAACAGGAAAGACAGCTGCATTTTCTGTACCTATTATTCAATTATTAAGCGAACAAACAAGTCCCAACAAATCAAACAATGTGCGACGCATTCGCTCGCTGATCTTAACACCGACAAGAGAACTAGCGATTCAAATTGCTGATAACATAAAAGCGTATAGTCAATACACAGATATCCGCTCTGCTGCCATCCTTGGTGGTGTATCACAGAAAGTACAAGAGCGTGCCTTGAATCAAGGTGCTGATATCTTAATTGCTACACCAGGAAGACTTATCGACCTGATCAATCAAAAACGTGTGGATTTACAGTATGTCCAAATTCTTGTCCTGGATGAAGCTGACCGCATGCTAGATATGGGCTTCATCCATGATGTAAAGCGAATCATCGCCAAAATGCCAACGAAGAAACAAACACTGTTCTTCTCGGCAACGATGCCTACTGAGATCTCCAAATTGATCAAAACCTTGCTTGTGAATCCAGTAAAAGTAGAAATCACACCCGTGTCATCTACTGCGGATAGAATCGATCAATCGATCTATTTATTAGAGAATGGAAATAAGCAGAATCAATTGAATCTTCTGTTACAGGATAAATCGATCATTTCTGCTCTGGTGTTTACTCGTACAAAACGTGGTGCTGACCGTGTTACACGCGATCTAGCGAAAGTGAACATTTCTGCACAAGCCATTCACGGCAATAAATCGCAGAATGATCGTCAGAATGCATTGCGGAATTTTAAAAGTGGTGCAACCCGCGTTCTTGTAGCTACGGATATCGCCGCGCGAGGAATTGATATTGATGAGCTGTCTCATGTAATCAACTTCAACTTGCCAAATATTCCAGAAACCTATGTACACGGGATCGGTCGTACGGGTAGAGCTGGGTTAAGTGGAACGGCAATATCTTTTTGCGAATCTGAAGAGCTTCCGTTCCTTAAAGATATCGAGAAATTGATCGGAAAATCGATTCCCGAAGTGAAGGATCACCCGTATCCGATGTCTCGTAAAACGCAAATGAAGACAGAAAGATCTTCTAAACCATCTGCTTCTAGATCTGCTTCTTCTAAACCATCGACTTCCAGACCATCAGCAGCTAAACCAGCGGGGGCAAAATCTGCGGCATCTAAACCAGCCAAAGCAAAGCCTAAGTCTAATCCTCCACTAAAGCCAAAGTCCGAGTGGTTCACAAAAGGAAGACAAACGAGCAGCAGATAAGTTACTTTGAATGCTGAACGTTTCTTATAGTAGAATCTCAAAACCGTCAGAGAAATCTGATGGTTTTTTTGTTATTTGATGATTTACAATAAAAATAGCCGCAACACAGTTCCTCACTGTATAACGGCTGCTATCTTTTCTCTTATGCAGTCGCTTCAATTGCATTGTCCTGAACATAAGAACTAAGCTCTTGCTGAAGCGCTGTGCTGATGGAAGTCATTGGGAGGCGAAGCGTATCCGAGTCGATTAGGCCATTTTGGCTAAGCATCCATTTGATTGGAGCGGGATTCGATTCCTTGAACAAGAGACGGATGATCGGCAGTAGTTGTTCAAAGTTTTCTTTTGCCAAGTCGAATTGACCCGATTTGAAGGCTTCGTATATACGGATACATTCTGCTGGATAAACGTTCGCAGTAGCAAGCATACCACCCGCTGCCCCGGAGCTAAGCATTTCATAAAAGAGTGAGTCGTCGCCGCCAAGCACAGGTTTGCTATCTGTACGAACTAGCTCAGTAACCATTTTGGAGCTACCTGAGCAGTCTTTTAATCCGACAACATTATTCATTTCTAGGATTGTGCGTGCGGTGTCTAGGGTCATAGCAGTACCAGTGCGACTTGGAATATCATAAGCCATGATCGGAATGCCTACTTCTGCTGCTTTGCGGAAATGGGCAATGATGCCCTCTTGCGAAGGACGACTATAATAAGGGACGACTACTAGTGCGCAATCAGCACCAAGGTTAGCTGCGATCTCTGTGCGTGCTACCGTAGAAGCTGTGTCATTGGTTCCTGTACCGACTACTAAAGGGATAGATGTAGATTGTAAAAGTTCACGAGAAGTGTTTACTAGAAGCTGCATTTCATTTACGGTTACAGTTGGCGATTCACCGGTGGTTCCATTAACGACCAGACCTTGTATGCTGTTGTTAATAATGTTCTTTACATTACGCTGATACGAATCCAGATCGACTTCACCAGCAGCATTGAAGGGGGTGACCACGGGGACATAAATTCCATAAATCTGTTGTTCTGTAAGCATAAATTATCGGCCTCCAAAATATTTTAATTCCTCTACATACACTTTACCATGGAATGTTGCATCGTCGTTAGCTATAATAAATGATGTGTATCATCAAAAATATTGATGTTAGGGTGAGGTTATGGATTTAACCTATTTACGAACATTTCGCGAGGTAGCTAAACGTCAGAGCTTTACACGGGCTGCTGAAGAGCTGGGTTACGCGCAGTCGAGCGTTACGATGCAAATACAGAAAATAGAGAAGGAATACGGAGTGCCATTAATAGAAAGGCATGGTCGGCAGCTGCGTCTTACCCCGCCTGGAGAAGAATTGTTGAAGCTATTTGTGGAGATTTTGGATCTGTATGATCGTTCTAAAGAAACCATCGCACAGCAAATAGGAGGTACGCTAACGATTGGGACGATTGATTCATTAGCTGCATTCTACTTGCCGCCCTACCTACAGCAGTTGAGGACGAAATTTCCGAAACTTGATATCCACCTACAAACGATGCAGGAAGCTAACCTCTTGGCCAAAATAAAAGATGGGGAAGTAGACATCGGTTTGATGCTCGATCGTACCACTACGGATTCTTTACTTGATCGTACGATCATTAGAGATGAACCGCTCGTGTTGATAGCCCCCATTAACCATCCCCTTGCCCAGATGAATACAGTAACGCTACAGGATTTAAATAACTGCGAATTAATTGTTTCTGAAGAGAGCTGTATTTACCGGAGTCTGTTCGAGAATTTGTTAAAAGAGCACGGGATTATATTCCGCATANNGAAGCGATAAAACGTTGTGTTATGAATGGTCTAGGGATTGCATTACTACCTAAAATTGTTGCAGAGGAAGAAATTGAGCGGGGGAACTTGGCCGAGCTGCCCTTCGCACATCAAGAAATTCATTTTGATCTGCAGCTTCTGATGCATCCTAAGAAGTGGAAGTCTCAGCCATTGCAATTTCTAACGCAAATGTTACTTGCAAATCATTAGTTTATTCCCGTCAGGGTCTTTTACCACAAACCATTGTTGATCTTGAATTTCGGTTACTATCTCTACACCGAGCTCCTTTAAATAGTTGAAAGAGGCTTGCAAATCATCAGTTATAAGCATAAGAGCAGGTGTTGTAATTGGAGGAGCCCCTTCAGGCTCAAAACCTCCCCACATGGGCATGGTGTCCAGAATGATCCCAGTGCTTCCTTGCATAGTTAACGGGCATAAATGACCGTTCATAATCGAATGATCTGATTCCTGGAGTCCTAGGACTTGGCAATACCAGCTACGGGCTTTTTCAATATCGTGTACGGGGATAAATACACTGCCAATCAAATTCTTAATAGGACTTGTAGCTGAAGAATTTACAATGGACTGCGCTTGTTCATGCATTTGAATCCCTCCAGAGAAGATGATAAACCTTTATTTGTAATTATGTATCTAATCTATTTAAAACATAGAATCATCCTATGCGCAAGTTGAATGTTTATCAATCGAATCCTAAATTTGTATGCAAAAGACAGCTTTATTTAATGAAAGTCGCAGTAAATATTGACATTCAAAATCAGTTTATGTTATATAAAAAGAAGAATTAGCACTCATCTAACAAGAGTGCTAATCACGAAGTGTTGAACAAGATGTTATTTTGAAAGGAGATTTACTTATTCATGGCCAAAAAAGAGTTTAAAGCCGAATCGAAAAGATTGCTGGAAATGATGATTAACTCCATTTATACACAACGGGAAATTTTTCTGCGAGAGTTGATTTCCAATGCAAGTGATGCAATTGATAAGATCTATTACAAAGCATTAGCTGATGAAGGCCTGGTCTTCAATAAAGAAGATTATTATATTAAAGTGACTGCCGATAAGGCGAACAGAACTTTGACGATCTCCGATACAGGTANNGGATGACACAAGAAGAGCTAGAGAATAATTTAGGAACAATCGCGAAGAGCGGATCCCTTGCATTTAAGAAAGAGAACGAAGCCAAAGATGGTCATAATATCATCGGACAGTTCGGTGTTGGCTTCTATGCTGCGTTTATGGTAGCAGATGACGTAATTGTGATCAGTAAGGCGCTTGGTAGCGACGAGGCCTTTAAATGGGAGTCTAAGGGCGCAGACGGCTATACCATCGAGCCTGTCGAGAAGGATACTGTAGGTACTGAAGTGATTCTGAAAATTAAAGAGAATACCGAAGAAGATCAATACGATGAATATTTGGAAGAGTATCGCCTGAAATCCATCATTAAAAAATATTCTGACTTCATCCGTTTCCCAATTAAAATGGACGTGAAGGAGCAGAAGCCAAAAGAAGGCACTGAGAACGAGTTCGAGGAAGTTGTTCAAGAACAAACCGTAAACAGCATGGTGCCAATCTGGCGGAAGAACAAAAACGAGCTGACTACAGAAGATTACGATAACTTCTATGCAGAGAAACGTTACGGCTTTGACAAGCCGCTTAAACATATTCATATCAGTGCTGATGGTGCTGTAGTGTATAATGCGATCTTGTTTATCCCAGAAAATACACCATTTGATTATTACACAAAGGAATATGAAAAAGGTCTTGAGCTTTATTCCAATGGTGTACTGATTATGAACAAATGTGCGGATCTGCTGCCTGACTATTTTAGCTTTGTAAAAGGTATGGTAGATTCAGAGGATCTTTCCCTGAACATCTCCAGAGAGATGCTGCAGCATGACCGTCAGCTGACCTTGATCGCTAAGAACATTAAGAATAAAGTGAAAAGCCAGCTGCAAAGCTTGCTGAAGGATGAAAGAGAGAAATACGAGCAGTTCTATAATGCTTTTGGCAGACAGCTTAAATTCGGTGTGTACAACGATTATGGAATGCACAAAGATACACTTCAAGATTTGCTGATGTTCTACTCCTCCAAGGAGAAGAAGCTGGTAACACTAGACGAATAT
>DOJM01000593.1:1425-1686 GCA_003529225.1 Paenibacillus sp. | reverse complement strand
AAGGAAAAAGAATTTAAATCCGTATCCAGCGGAGATCTGGGGATCGAAGCCGACGAAGCGGACAAGCCAACGGAAGCGGAAGAGAACGAAAACAAGGAGCTTTTTGAAGCGATGAAGGACATCCTGTCCGGCAAAGTGAAAAATGTTAAAGCTTCCAAACGTTTGAAGACTCATCCAGTATGCCTCTCTGCTGAAGGCGAACTGACGATCGAGATGGAAAAAATCCTGAAGTCGATGCCAAATGGCCAAGAGGTTCAAGCG
>DOJM01000593.1:0-1307 GCA_003529225.1 Paenibacillus sp. | reverse complement strand
GCAGCAGCTGAGAACGATAAAGAAAAGCTCGGTTTATACACGAACCTGCTATACAACCAAGCCCTCCTGATCGAAGGATTGCAAGTTAGTGATCCTGTTCAATTCACCAATGATATTTGCAAAATCATGAAATAATTCTAGTGAAAAGACCATCCAATGGTATTACTGTTGGGTGGTCATTTTTATTAAGCTATTTCATTTTGTGCGAAGTGTTTAAGCTTACGCTTGACTTTACACGCNNATTAAGTATTATTTCCAGTAACTTGAATATTGAAAGGCAAAGAAGAGAAAGAGTACCACGGCAATTCTTTCTACAGAGAGCTCCGGTCGCTGAAAAGGAGTAAAGAAAAACCTTGGGAATATGGTCTCAGAGCTGCGCATCGAAACCTTTTGGGTTGTAGGCTGCGCCGGAACCTTGCATCCGTTACAGTGCTAGGGTATAAACGTTTATTAACGTCGTACCTGAAGAGGTAAATGTCATGAGGCATTTATAAAATTAGGTGGTAACACGTGAGTAGAACTCTCGTCCTTTGTGGATGGGAGTTTTTTTGTTGTCTAAAAAAAGGAGGAGAAGGTTAATGAGTAATGTGTTTATAGGCGGTGCTTGGCCGTATGCGAATGGATCTTTACATCTTGGAAGATTATCAAGTGTGTTGCCTGGAGATGTGCTGGCACGCTATTTTCGCAGCAAGGGGGATAACGTTTTATATGTGTCAGGCAGCGATTGTCATGGCACACCTGTAGCGGTTCAGGCTGCGAATGAAGGAATCTCGCCTGGAGCTTTTGCAAGCAGATATCATGAGGAGTTTCTGAAGTGTTTTGAACAGTTGGGTTTTAGTTATGATCTATATACTCGAACGGATCAACAGCAGCATCATAAGGTCGTGCAAGAGTTGTTTGCGAAGCTACTAGAGAATGGTCATTTATATAAAAAAACAATTGCGCAATGTTACTGTGAGGCGGATCAGCGCTTTTTGCCAGACAGATACGTGGAAGGGACCTGTCCGGTATGTGGCCAGCGGGCACGAGGAGATCAATGTGATTATTGTTCTNNATCTAGACCCTGCCGATTTATTGGACAGAGTCTGTAAATTATGTGGGAATACACCGACAGAACGACCGACAGAACATTTTTATCTTAGCTTATCTAAATTTCAATCTAAATTAACGGATTATGTAGAAGAAGCAGTACACTGGAGAGAAAATGCAGTAAAACTGACCAAACGATATTTGAAGGAGGAGCTTCAGGATCGGGCAGTAACCAGAGACTTATCTTGGGGTGTAGATGTTCCTGTAGCTGGATTTGT
>DOJM01000594.1:495-6298 GCA_003529225.1 Paenibacillus sp. | reverse complement strand
GAGAAGTTTGCACGTGCAATTGTTGAGGCCACACCACATTATGAAGATTACGCGTTAATTGCAGGAGTATCCCAAAATCTAGGAACCCTATGAAAGGGATTGAAATATCCAGTCTGCGGGAGCATGAACGGATGCAGGATCGCGGCTAGTAACTGGATGGGAGCACGAATTGAGCTGCAATAAAGAGCAAACTCTGGCGGGGATGCTTGTACTATAAAAGCATCTCCGCCAGACGCTGAATGCCTTCTTCAATGGCTGCTTCATCTACTTTAGCAAAACCCANNCCATCCTTTTCTATCGCTTTCCAAACAATACGTGCTAAGCGGATAAACACGGATTCCTTTTTCGAGCGCTAAGTTCGTCACGGCTTCTTCGTCAAACGATCTATCAGCCTCAAGAAGCATATGTAACCCCGTTTCTACGCCGCTTAGTGTGAAGTGTTCACTCAGACCTGTTGTAATGATGGCCTTCGTCATGGCTTCATGTCTGCGCCGATATACATTTCGAACTCGTCTCATATGGCGCATGAAATGACCATGTTCGATAAAATGAGTAAGCGTTAATTGCTCCATAATCGGAAGATGACGATAGGTTAATTCATGGACTTGGGCAAGCTGACGAATGGCTTCTTTGGGACCAATGATTGCTGATATCCGAATACCAGGAGCAACCATTTTGGAAAAACTCANNTACAACGTATTCTGAGGTTGCTGACTGAACAAGGTTGGAAGTGGGTCACCGCGATATCGAAATTCGCTGTCATAATCATCCTCAACAATCCAAAACCGCTGCCGAGCAGCCATGTGTAACAATTGTTGCCTGCGAGGTTCTGACATAATAACCCCAACCGCACACTGGTGCGATGGCGTAACAAACACAAGTTTGGACCCGGGATGAATGCGGTCTACGCATAGCCCGTACTCGTCGACTGGAACAGAGACAACTTGCATACGCCGGTACTTCATCGCCATCCAAGCAGCAGGGAAGCCAGGATCTTCAACCGAAACCGTTTCTCCTTCATGTAAAAGAGCTTGGGCGATCAAATCGATGCTATGTTGTGCGCCTGAGGTTAATATGATTTGATCGATATCCACATGAACGCCCCGCTCTAGTGACAAATAACGTTGAATCTGTTCTCGTAGTGGCAGGAATCCATAGGCGTCGCCGTAAGCCCAACTGTCCAGGTCTGTTTCTGTGGAAGCATTTAAAAATGATTGTCTCCAATTCTTTTGAAAATGTTCGTCCAAATAAGGCTCATGGGGGCTGAAATCGATCTCTACTTTTCGATTTTCTTTGTCNNCTTGGGGCGCAGCATCTTCTGAAGGACGAGTCGCATATGTCCATTCACTAACTCTTGTTCCGCCGCGACGTGAGGTTACGGTGTACCCGCGGCTGAATAACTCCTCGTAAACAATCTGTATAGTTGAACGGGAAACACCAATCAATAGAGCAAGTTCGCGGGATGGGAGCAGCAATTCACCTGGCGGCCAATTTCCGGTTGTGATATTATGGATCGCTTGGTCCAGCAGTTGCTGCCAGATGGGACGTTCGTCATCTCGATTTACTTTTAGCATTCATTCACTTCCAGTGTTTTATTGGAATTATGGATTGCCTTAAATATTAATATATGGATATTTAATAACAATCCATTGATTGATATACTATCATGACAATAGTTGTACTTGCAACACGACGGAATTAGACAAACGGATTTTGTACCTAACCAAGGGATGATGGGGTCGAGAATAATTCAAAACGAAATATGCAGACAGAAAGGAAGATGTTCATGAAATATTTAGAACAACAAGACAGAGCAGTGGCCAACGCTATTCGGCAAGAACTTTCACGGCAGCGGGATAAAATAGAACTGATTGCATCGGAGAATTTTGTAAGTCGGGCGGTCATGGAGGCTACAGGGACGGTACTAACGAATANNTGAGTATGTCGATATGATCGAGGAGCTTGCCATTCACCGTATCAAAGAGCTTTTTGGTGCTGAACATGCCAATGTGCAGCCTCACTCCGGCGCACAGGCGAATATGGCGGTTTATTTTGCTTCAGTTAAGCCTGGTGACACGATTTTGGGCATGAATTTATCCCATGGTGGTCATCTTACACACGGGAGTCCGGTGAATTTTTCCGGAAAACTTTACAATTTTGTTCCTTATGGAGTCGATGAACAAACAGGGCGCATTGACTTTGACCAAGTACGAAAGCTCGCTCATAAGCATCTTCCACGTATGATCGTTGCTGGCGCTAGCGCCTATCCACGAACGATCGAATTTGAGTTGTTCGCCCAAATTGCAGCCGAAGTTGGGGCCCTCTTCTTTGTGGATATGGCACATATTGCAGGAATTGTTGCGGCAGGCTTGCACCCTAACCCAGTACCGCACGCGCACTTTGTTACGACGACAACGCATAAAACATTGCGAGGACCAAGAGGCGGTGTCATCATGTGCCGTAAACCATNNTATTCCCTGGGTCACAGGGCGGCCCGCTTATGCATGTCATCGCAGCAAAAGCGGTTGCACTAGGCGAGGTATTGCAACCGGACTTCAAAACGTATATGGAAAAAACTCTTGAAAATGCTAACGTATTGGCGGAAACATTAATGAATGAAGGGTTAACCGTTGTATCGGGAGGTACAGATAATCATATTGTTTTGGTTGATTTGCGCACGATTGGACTTACGGGCAAAGAAGCTGAAATAATACTCGATGAAGTGGGGATTACTGCTAATAAAAACGCTATTCCTCATGATACGGCAAGCCCATTAGTAACGAGCGGCATTCGTTTCGGAACCCCTGCTATGACATCAAGAGGATTTGGATATAAGGAAATGAAAGAAATTGCTCAGCTTATTGGACTTGCCTTTAAAAATCCCAAGAGCTCGACGGTTAAAGATCAGATATTAGGAAGTGTGCGTGAAATTACGTCTCAATTTCCTTTATATGAAGGACTTCAATAGTTTATTATCAGAGCTCCATCGTAAACTCAGTGCTTGAGTATATGCGCAGGTGAAGTGGAGGATCGGAGGGATTCTGGAGAAACAAGAGTATGAGTGTCCCGGGTTATACGAAAGAGCTAGTAATTATGCCAAGACTTGTTTCGACCTAAAAGAATCCGATCCAGATTATTCATAAATTAGTTTTTCGGAGTTCTATGCATATCTCGAATACATGATGTTAGGTAACTCTGCCTCTAGGGTTACCTTTGTTTCTTAATATGGTTTGCAAAAATAAAAGAAATCAGTTATATTCAATGTAATTAGATAATCTAACTATAGGAGTAAGGAGGTATACAACTTGAAAAGAAAACCTGCCAAGGAATATACGACCGAGCAACAATTACCGAGACTTGGAACATCGCCTTATTTAAAGTTGATGGAGCGTACAGCCTCATCCGATACCAATTTAAATTCTGCGCATCTGGGACTGATTATGCTCTGGACGGGAGATAACATTTTAGATATGGTGGATATTGATTTAGCTGCTTTTGACATCACGGAGAGCAAGCTGGATCTATTACTCCTATTATCCCTTCACGCAGATCAGGAGTTGGTTACACCTTCATCCATAGCAGACCGATTGGGGATTCGTCGATCGTCCGTAACGGCCTTGTTAATATGGCTGGAGAAAAAAAATCTGATTGTTCGTGAACCGTATGCGAAGGATGGCCGCATGACTCACGTTCGTATTAGCGCTGAAGGCAGGACGCTTGTAAATCAAATCTTGCCTACGTTCTGGTCTACATGCGCATCCCTTGTTGATGAATTAAATAAAGAGGAGCAAGCGGTGTTCCAAAAAGTGTTGGTTAAACTAAATGCAAGCTTAGAAAAACGACTTGGATCGGGTAGATAATTTTTTTGGTCATATAGTTAGATAATCTAATTACATGAAATCAGAGATGGATATAATCTGATTTGATAACCGTGATGGATATTACAACATGAAGGTATGTGATGCAAAATGAAACAAACTCAGCATTCCGGGGACCAGCAGCAGAGTCATGAACAGCATTTTATATTGCTGCGCATCATGTTTAAGGAGATGTTCTTGCACACAAGGACGCAATGGGTCTTGCTTATGTTTGGTGCCGTCACAGTGATAGCCATTTCCATTCTTGAATTTATGATCCCTCAGTTAACGAAAGAGATCATAGACCAGATCATCCCTGAAAAAAGGTATTACGCGCTACTAGAAACGGGAGGTCTTATCCTGCTAGCTTCATTGCTGCTGGGGATATTTAACTTCAGTAGCAGTTATGTCATGACAATTGTTAGTCAGAAGGCAATTCTCCAATTGCGAAACAAATTGCACAAACACACATTAAGTTTGGATTTGAAATTTTTTGACCGTAATCGGACCGGGGATCTGATGGCAAGGTTAACGAGTGATGTAAATCAACTACAGGAACTGGTTTCGGCCGATAGCCTGTCCCTCATAGCGGATGTCATAACCTTCGCTGCGATCGTGGTGTACTTATTATATACGGACTGGCAACTGGCATTAATAACACTTATTACCTTGCCTTTCTTATTTATAACCTCACGATATTTCAGCCAACGCATTAAGAGTGCCTACAGAGCGGTACGTCACATATCAGCTCAGTTAAACAACTCACTTCAAGATACGTTGTCAGGCATACGGATGATCAAGTCTTTTGCAAGTGAAGATGCGGAAGGTAAGCAGTTCGAGGCTTTGAGTGAACAGCATCGGATCGCCACAGTCTCTGCTTCACGGTTGTCGGCGACTTTCTCGCCAATTATCGATTGGCTGAATTATGTAGGTATGACGTCGGTGCTCCTGTTCGGAGCGTGGCAGGTTATGCAGGGGAACATGTCCGTTGGTGATATCGTAGCTTACTTAGCTTACTTGCGTTTGTTACAAGCGCCCATCCGCTCCTTTAGCAGAATGATTACTAAAGTACAGCAATCGGCAGCGGCATTCGAGCGCATTCAAGAAGTCTTAACAACCGTTCCAGAGGTTTACGATAAGGAAGGAGCGATTGTTCTACCGCTAGTAAAAGGACAAATTGTATTTGATGATGTTGAGTTTGCATATGAAGAAGGACATCCCATTCTACAAAACTTCCAATTGAGGCTTCCATGTAACCAAACTACGGCTCTGGTTGGTTCGTCAGGATCAGGAAAGTCAACGATTGCTTATTTGATTGCCCGTTTGTACGACGTTCAGCGAGGAGACATTTATATTGACAGTTATCCGATAACGGAAGTGACGGTGAAGTCGCTTCGTCAGCAGATGGGGATCGTATCTCAGGACGTAATCCTTCTCAATGGCACGATACGTGAAAATATTGCGTACGGTAAACCTCAGGCCACAGAAGATGAGATCAGAGCGGCTGCCCATGCCGCAAACGCTCATGAATTTATTTCAGCTTTTCCAATGGGCTATGATNNCATCGGGGAAAGAGGGATCAAGCTTTCCGGAGGACAAAAGCAAAGATTGTCAATAGCCAGAGCTTTCTTGACCAATCCTCGCATTCTTATTTTGGACGAAGCTACGGCTGCTCTGGATACGGAATCTGAACAACGTATTCAGCATGCGTTATCTGCGCTTCTTCCAGGTCGAACTTGTCTAGTTATCGCCCATCGTCTTTCCACGATCCAAAATGCCGATCAAATTGTTGTATTGGAGCATGGTGAGATTGTGGAGCTGGGAAATCATGAAAACCTACTCCGCCGAAATGGGCGATACAAGGAACTATACGAGATGCAATTTCCAACGAAATCTAACTTCGAACAAATTTTATAATTGAGGTGTAATATGAACAATCCAATCAA
>DOJM01000594.1:0-484 GCA_003529225.1 Paenibacillus sp. | reverse complement strand
ACTAGAAATTATACGCTTATGACCATTATCCTTTGCTGGACCGGCCTTGTTGTCATGTCCAGTCTATACGTAACGATTCCGCTTATTACATTGTTTGCACAGCTTTTTGAAATTTCCACGATGAATGCTGCCGCAGCAGGAAGTACTTTTTCGATAGGCTTTGCCATTGGTTGCTTAATCTATGGCGCGCTGTCCGATAAATACGGACGGAAGACAGTTATATTTGCAGGGCTCCTTTTCCTGGCATTGATTTCATTAATTCTGGGAACTGTTCACAGCTTTGCATGGATTTTAGCTTTAAGAGGACTACAGGGAGCAGCAGCAGCAACCTTCTCTCCAGTAGCACTTGCCTATGCTGTTGAGATGTATCCAGCGGAAAAACGGGTAACTACCATTGGTTTTATCAGTACAGGATTTCTGATTGCAGGTATTGTTGGTCAAGTGGTTAGTAGTATGCTCAGTGAGCATTATGGCTGGAACGCTG
>DOJM01000426.1:9326-9654 GCA_003529225.1 Paenibacillus sp. | reverse complement strand
GGTAAGTTTGTCAAAGATCAAATGTATGGATCCTCGCAACCGCCAAGCGATGGCATCGTTTCAGGTAAAATCTACAAATTGGTTAACGTAGGCAGCGGTAAAGCATTGGATGTAACTGCCGCAGGTACTTCAGACGGTACAAATGTACAGATCTGGGATGATAACGGAACCGGTGCTCAGCAGTGGGTGATCACAGATGTTGGCGGCGGGCTGTACAAAGTCATTAACGTCAATAGCAATAAAGGTTTGGATGTAGCGGGTACAGCTAGTGGTTCGAATGTACAAATATGGAGTTATGGTGCCGGAGCCAATCAAAAGTGGAAAATTG
>DOJM01000426.1:402-9268 GCA_003529225.1 Paenibacillus sp. | reverse complement strand
AGGTTGGGAGCGCTTATAAATTGATTGCCAGCCATAATGGTAAAGCTTTGGATGTAGCTTCCGCAGGCACTGAAAACGGTACGAATGTTCAAATTTGGGATGATAATGGCTCGAACGCGCAAAATTGGAATCTGTATCAATTAAACTAACTGTCAGTTATGAAAGAACTGATATAGCAGCCACTCCATATCGATCAAAGGTTGGATTTATAACTTTAAAATCGAATGGCAATGACAATATGCATTTGTTACATGAATTACTGGAGAGCGATAGAGGATTTAATCTCCATCGGCACCATCGGCTTGATTAAAGCTATTGGGAAATTGCTGACGAGCGTGGGATCTCACGGAGTTATGTTAACATTAAAGTATTAAAAGGCGTNNCGACTTGTCTGCGGATAAGTTGCTTTTTTTAGGAAAGTTGATTAGACAACAAAGTATCCCGAATCCTGCAACTATTAAAAAACGGGATACCTCATTAGCTGTAATAATATCGGACAGGCTCTTTCCTGGAATAAAGCCATAATAAGCTGTGTTCTCTTCAAATAATGTTCAGTCCGTTTTTTTTGTATTTTTTTGTTTATCAGAAGAAATATCGGGAGCTGTGATCTCTGGTTCGTCGCCCTGCAAAGCACCCACGATTTCTTCCAGCTTACCTATTGCTCCCATATCGCCAGCCAGGCTTGAATCGGGTTCGGTTATGGGATTAACACCCGGGCCGCGGCCGTCAAGCGGAGCTTTCTGGTCATCCTTCATTTGATCGCCTCCTTTCTCTATAGTCTTTGTATTTATTTCCAATCCAAATCAAGAAAATATGATATAATGACGTCGTTATTGTAAGTTATATTTAATATGAAAATAGGATGGACAATATGAGGGGATATATTCATAACAGGACGAAAGTTTATTGGAGCCGGGACTTTCGTAAACGCAATTCTTGTAGGATATATTGTTACCTTCTTTCATAGTAATTGGTTATCTCTGTTCGGTGAACCTCAGTTGTTATGGCAGCGAGTGGTTATCGTAGCAATTGGCGTGGTGGTATGCAGTTTTGGGGTATCCCTGTATCAGACATCGAAGGTAGGAGTAGCTCCTTACGGCAGCTTGTCCCTGATTATGAGAGAGAAGTTCCCTAAAATATCTTATTTTTGGCACCGGATGTTTACGGATGCTCTTAGTGCTTTGATTTGTTTCCTGGCAGGAGGCATTGTAGGCTTAGGAACTTTGGTGTCAGCACTTGGTCTGGGACCCATCATTCATTTTTTTGATGTGAATTTTACGGAGAAGCTTCTGGCAAAAAGGCGTATCAATTAAAAAGTTTATGAATGGAAGAAAGGCGGGGCAGATCAATATGCCCCGCCTTTACTGTAATTTGAAGGTCCATTCCTAATGAGTAAATGCACTCTTTATTTTATTGTTTTTATGAACATCTTCCGTGCCGCTATCCAAGGCGGTCTTGTAGTAGAAGCATTTATGTTCTATGACTTCCATCGTTTTTTTTAATTCTTCCATCTGTGCTTCTACGGAAGCTTTCCGCTCCAGGAACATGTCATATCTTTGCTGTAAGGTGGAATCCCCCTCTGAGCACCACTCAATGAAATGTTTTATTTCTTTAATTGGCATCCCGGATGACTTCAGGCATTCAATTACTTTTAAAGCGTCCATATCAGATTGTTTAAATATACGTTTACCGCCGGAGGTTCTTTCTATAGAAGGAAAAAGACCTTCCTTGTCATAGTATCGCAGGGTATGTGGTGTCATGTTAAAGGATTCTGCAACTTCACTTATGGAATATGTCTTCATCATCTATCTCCAATCTCAAATATATTTTATGCTTGACTTAGAGTTAACTTTAAGTAATAACATATGTTTTGTAAAGCTGACGTTATAGATTTTAATATTATCCAGAAGAGAGGTTTCACTATGATAAAAGTTAATGCACGCGCTACATTCAGTCAGGAAGGTCCATTCAAGCTAACCACAATTGAACGCCGAGAACTGCAGCCGCACGATGTTCTTATTGAGATAAAATACGCTGGTATTTGCCACTCGGACNNCCGGGGGGAGTGGGGACCGGTCAACTATCCACTTGTTCCGGGACATGAGATCGCCGGAATTGTCAGCCAGATTGGTCCTGAAGTCACAAAGTACTCAGTGGGCGACCGGGTAGGGGGAGGTTGTATGGTTGACTCCTGTGGAGAGTGCAGTAATTGCCATAAAGGTGAGGAGCAGTATTGCCTGAGTGGAAATACGGGCACCTATGGAGCTATCGACCGGTACGGGCAGTATACGCAAGGCGGCTATTCCACCCATATCGTCGTAACCGAGGATTTTGTGGTTCGGATCCCAGACAGTATTCCGCTTGACGCCGCTGCACCGCTTCTGTGTGCAGGTATCACCACTTATTCACCACTACGTCATTGGGGAGCCGCTCCTGGCAAAAAAGTAGCTGTGGTGGGTCTTGGTGGACTTGGACACATGGCTGTGAAGATCGCTCATGCCATGGGGGCTGAGGTGACTGTGTTGTCACAGTCACTGAAGAAGAAGGAAGATGGATTGAAATTAGGGGCGGACCATTATTATGCCACTAGCGATCCGGAGACATTTAAACAGCTTGCCGGTTCGTTCGACCTAATCGTAAATACTGTAAGCGCGCAGATTAATATCGACGCCTATCTTTCGCTCTTGGCGCTGGATGGTACATTAGTTAATGTCGGTGCGCCTGCTGATCCATTGGCAGTTAACGTATTCTCGCTGATCGGCCACCGCCGCTCGTTTGCCGGATCGATGATTGGCGGAATTCGTGAAACGCAAGAAATGCTTGATTTCTGCGCTGAAAATAATATTGCATCTGAAATCGAGGTCATTTCTGCTGACCAGATTGATGAAGCCTGGGAGCGTGTGCTTGCTTCAGATGTCCGTTACCGGTTTGTCATCGACATCAGCACGATGGGGAACGAATAAGAGACGCCCTCTTTGTTGACATCACATCGTGCATCGGCTTGATTAATGCCATTAAGAGCTATCGTCCCAATAAAGGGAATAGAAGGACATTCTTGTAGTCTAACAAATATAAAGAACCCAAGCGATTGAATTTTAAATCGCTTGGTTTTTTTGCTTCATTTTCATAGGTTGTTTTTTTATCTCAAAATTATGAATTCATCAACTGATATTAGGTGTAGATTCTCTATGATGAGTTTGGTATAAATATGAGAGACCTGATAGGGTTGCTTCGGATCATAAATTCGGGAAAGTACATTTCGGTGTTGCACTTTTTATAGCGCTTATAATTATAAATTGAGTAAAACTATTGGTTTTGTGTAATATAGTGACTTACTATTTCATTTGAAGCAGGAAAATATACATATATATTGAATACAAAACAACAAAGAGGGAGGATGAAAATGTCATATAGAGCAAATGCATTACGTTCGTCATTAACCCTAGCTGTTCCAATTATTTTAGATAGGCATTACCATTCTATAACTATGAAAAATATCGAATCGGCCTGGTTTGTAAAGACGCATAAGGAAATGTTAGATTCAACATTCAACACGATATTAATGAGTATGATAGAGGCACTGTTCTTGGATTCCTTTGATTACGACCAATACCTAAACCTACTAGAAAAAGAGGGGGTGGAGCGAGGGATTTATACTGCAGAAATATTCGGTGATCATTTTGATATCTTACTTGAAATGAGCAAGGATTTAATCTTAATCGCTCAGAATATTATGTTTAAGATCATTGAAGAGATGGAAGATGATTCTACGACCCGATTGTTTTTTTATAATCGTTTAATGGAAAGCAACTGGACCGGTTTTACGGGCTTTGCACAGGGATATTTATCTAATAAAAATCAACAGATTGACAATTTGCATGAACAAAAAATTGCTGTTATGGGACAAATGGCAGCTGGTATGGCACATGAAATACGGAATCCGCTTGCTTCGATTAAAGGATTTGCCCAGCTTGTAAACAACAGGCTATATGAACCGGAGATCAAGGCGGATGAATTGCGTGCGTATCTGGATATAACCATCAAAGAGATTGATGCTCTGAACGGATTAGTAACGGACTTCCTGGTACTGGCTCGAAAAGGTGATAGTGCGAAGAATAACGGCGTAGTATTTAACGTCATTGAGGTTATACATAGAGTTAATAACATCGTGAATCAACTCATACTTAGTGATGATATTATTCTTACCGTGGAGTATTCTCTAGAGAAAGTACTAACGTATGGAAACGCCTCTCAACTAGAGCAGGTAATTCTAAATATATTAAAAAACAGTATTGATTCATTCACAGCATTTAGCGGCAGAATAGACATTACAGTTAGCACCGCTGCTGAGACTAACGAAATTATACTTATTTTTAAAGACAATGGAGAAGGAATTCCACAGGATAAATTAAAGCGAATATTTGACCCTTTCTTTACAACCAAGCAAAAAGGGACAGGAATTGGATTATCAATTTGTAAACAATTAATAGAAATGTATGGGGGAAAAATTAAGGTAGACTCAGAAGTTCAGGTAGGTACTAGCGTGATGGTTATTTTGCCTTGGGTAAATGATTATCATCACATTTGAGGTTACGAACAATTTGAATGATGAAATGAAGGATGATAAATGGATCATCAGCTTCGGAGAGCTGATACAGCAAAAATAGACAAGCCTGACACAGAAGCTCTTCNNAGGATCCCCCAAGCGATACACAGTATCGCTATTCAAAAAATACGGGTTCCTTAGTGGACGTACAGCCTGTTCTACTTAACGCTAAGTTGTATCTCTTTTTCTTTTACAAACTTCTCCAGCACTCTAAAATCCTCGGTAACCTTTTTAAATGGTAAAGATTCCAGTGCCTTATCTCGGTAATCCTTTTTCGCAGCAGCAGACAGACGTGAATCAAGTATGCTGAGTATACCAAGGTCAGTCTCACTACGGATCAGTCGCCCGGTTCCTTGTCTTAACCGAAGCAGCATGTCCGGTACAAAAACGTCATTTAAGGAATCCTTCGCCAAAGATGCCTTATATTCATAGACAGGATCGGAAGGAACAGGGAAAGGCAGACGGAAAATAATTAACTGCGACAAATCGGAACCTTCGATATTCACACCTTCCCAGAATACACCGGTACTAAGAAGGACGCCTTTACTGCCACGGAATTCAGCGATCACCCCGTCCTGAGACGATCCTTCTCTTTGAACATGCACCGCCCATGCAAGCTTCTCGGATTTTAATTTTTTATGAATGTACTTCATATCTTCCTTCGCTGAAAAAAGAACCAATGTCCGTCCATCGGTTAAATTACAGAGCCTCAGCATTTCCTTGTATGCCGCCTCAAGATAACCTACCTTATTCTGATGGTTGTAGTAAGGGATGTCCTTGGCAATATACATCATGGTGTGGTTGTCATAATCAAACGGCGAAGCCTGGCGCTCCATATAATCTCCCTTGTAACCGAGGGATTGCGTCAGATATGCATATTGTTCCTCTAGTGTTTCTCCGCTTTGGCACATGGTTGCTGATGTTAAAATAACAGTTGTCTTTCCGTTAAATAAGCTATATCTTAGGAACTGGCTTATACCTTTAGGACAGATACTAATAGTGGCCTCACGCTGGGTATTGCTTCCCCAGATCAGGTAGTTATCCTGGACTCCGGCGAGTACATCAAAGAGATCTATAAGTCCGTTCATAGCTTCAAAAAGATTATCGATCTCTCGCTCATGCTTGGAAGTTAAAACGGATAAGCTGAGACTAAACGCTTTCAAAACCTGAGCCCCCCGCTTTAACGGAATCCCTGTGATCTCCGACACTTTTATCCGGTCATTATCCTGCTTGGCTGTTTGCAGCAAGTCCGCCTCTACCTGTTTGAAAATATGACCCACGCATCTTTTTAAAAATTTAAATTGCGGCATAAGGCCGTTATCTGCGGATTGCTTGAAGAGAATCTGTAAGGTGTCATCCAGCATACGGCAGGTTCCCCGGTATGTAAACTCGAGCGTTCTAGCATCTCTAACCTTTGCTTCCAGATTATGAGCTTCATCAATTACGATCAGAGCTGGCTGTTCAGTGATTAATCCCTTCGTTCCTTCTTTTTTCTTGATCAAATCACGGATGAGCAGGTCCTGGTTGACGATAATAAAATCCATGTCGCTGGCGTCGGCGTTAATCTTTGCTCTCATCTCGTAAAATGAACAGGTACTTTTATAATGGCACCGTTCAAACTTACAATCATTCACACAAACATTAGACCAAACTGCATCACTAACCCCACCCTGAATATCTGCTCTCTCATCAATGTCATAATTCACAATACGCTGGGCAAGCGTAGATAGAGGGGAGTTTAAATCATCAGGCTGTAACAAATCTGCTGCTCTGTACCGGCAAGCATATTGCCCCATGCCCTTTCCTACTACGGAGCGAACCGATGTAAATCNNAAATCCGAGCCGGCTTCCGATAAATCTCAGATCTTTATGTATCTGTTCTGAAAGTTGTATGGAGGATGTTGCAATAATGATCGGTTGCCTTGCGATTTGGTTTATGAGCAGGCTGGGAATGAGGTATGCAAAGGACTTGCCGATGCCGACTCCAGCTTCAATCATTGCGTTTCGACCATTAATATAAGCATCAGCGATATCTAGAGACATATCCTGCTGGCCGATCCGCTCTTTAAGTCCAATCCTGGGAAATCTATCATACATTCGAAAGATGGCATTGACTAAAGAGGGCTCGATGTCCTTTTTTAGCTCCTGCTTCTGTAATTTATAGAGATCACGTAACCAGCTAATAACGACCGCCCCTTTTCATTATCAATTTTCTTCCAGTATCAGTTTTTTGGGTGAGGTTGTAATTATCGTAGATGAAGCGCTAACAGTCAAGTGTCGGAATATAAAATAATGATTGTTAACCCTAGTTCTTCCAATCATTTGGGTTAGGAAGTGCTTAGGATCACAAAGCATTTATTGGATACGTTTATACTCAATTTATCAATTAAATTTGAAATATAAATGACATAAGAATTCGGAGGCTGCGGGCATGGATCATTTTACTTTTACAGATATGAAAAAAATAAAGAGAGATAATTTGGGTGATGCTGTACCCTTAGAGCTTTTCAGAACGATTAGACTTATTGGATTATATCAAGCGTTACCTATGAATGGTAAGGGTACAACGTTGACCATAGGAAGAAAAATTGGGGAAGAGTTTGGTGTTACCTCGGTTAATGAACTCTTCCGGTTATTCGAACAATTGAAGATAGGGATCCCTGTAATAACCCATGAAGATGACAAGGGGATGTCGATAGCAGTACACGATTGTTTCTGCGAAGGTTTACCTATTATGGAAGGGAAAATGGTATGTGACCTAGAGGGGGCTATTATCGAAGGAGCACTTACCAAAATACGTGGGAAACGTGTTTCCGTCCGGGAAGTAAAATGTAATGTTCATGGGGATGAATGTTGTGAATACATAGTCAAATATTAAAAATTTACGTGAAATTTTGATCATAATACGGATGATTTAATCAGATCTGTAAATGACAGAAGAACAGCGATTCTCCATTCTTGGAGAATCGCTGTTCTGTCTTTTTGTTCAATTGTGATCAAGAAGCTGATTTAGGCGTAAACGCTCTACGAACAACCTTCGTCAATTCCATTAGGATGACGGCGCCGAGTGCCAGACCGCTTGCAATCAGCCAATCGGACATTCCGAATGAAGCCGGGATCGAGAAGATTTCTCTAACCCCTGGCAGAACCGCAATCCCGTAAAAGGCAAAGCAGACCAGAACGGCTCCGATGACATATTTGTTGCTGAAAAACCCAGCTTCAATAGCTGTTTGACTGTTCGAGCGAGCGGCAAAGGTCTGAAGCGTACGAGATAGGATCAGGGTTGTAAAAGCCATAGCCACGCCCATATCAGGGGAATGCTGGAGTCCGATATACAGGGATATAATTACGGCTATACCTATAAGTAGACCACGGGTAATAATAGCCTGCATCATTCCTCCGGCAAATATACCTTCCTTCAGTTCTCTTGGATTTCTGTTCATCACGTTAGGTTCAGGTTTCTCCATACCAAGGGCAATGGCGGGCAGTGAATCATTCGCCAGATTGATAAATAGAAGCTGAATCGCTGTGAAGGGATTAATCCAGTCGAAGATCAGGGCAAACAGAATGGCGATAATCGCACCCAGGTTGCCTGAAAATAAATAGGCGATCGCTTTTTTGATATTGTCGAATACCGTTCTGCCCACAGATACAGCATTCACAATCGATACAAAATTATCATCGGTCAAAATCATGGCCGCCGCGTCTTTAGCAACGTCGGTTCCACTACCCATGGCAACACCGATGTCTGCTTGCTTCAAGGCAGGCGCGTCATTTACGCCATCACCGGTCATAGCAGTGATTTTGCCTTTTCGCTGCCACGCCCGGACAATTCTGATCTTATTCTCCGGGGAGACTCGGGCGTACACACCAATCTGCTCGAGTTCCNNTCGTCGGACATGGCATCGAGCTCTTGACCGGTTACGGCAATTTCTTTTTCGGTCATAAGGCCGATATCGCGTCCGATCGCTTGTGCGGTTGTCTTATGATCACCAGTAATCATGATGGTCCGAATTCCAGCCTTCTTGGATTCTGCGATCGCGCCATAGACAGCTTCCCGAGGGGGATCAATCATAGCTGTCAAACCTACGAGCACCAAGTTTTGTTCATCCTCAAGGCCCACTTCAGTGACCGTATTTGGTACAGTTTTGTAAGCATAGGCAAGTACACGTAGTGCTCTGCTGGAGAATTCCTCATTGGCTTCAATGAAACGATCAAGAACTTCCCGTGTCATCGGCACTTCTTGTCCACTTAGTAGTA
>DOJM01000426.1:0-328 GCA_003529225.1 Paenibacillus sp. | reverse complement strand
TCATCAGCTTGCGGTCCGAGTCAAATGGAAGTTCGGCTTCACGAGGGAAATTGTCGCGTATTTCCTTGTAATCTTTATTTATGCTGTTACTGAAGGCAATAAGTGCCACCTCAGTTGGATCGCCTAGTTCTTTACCATCCTCATTAATGTTAGAGTCGTTACAAAGCACGGCAATGTGTAGGAGGCGCCGGGCTTCCTCAGACCATTCATCGGGCTCTTGATTGAATTGATCACGATCACCTTCCGGTAAAAAGTAATCTACAACCGTCATTTTATTTTGGGTCAGAGTTCCAGTTTTGTCCGTACAGATGACACTGGTTGATCCAAG
>DOJM01000592.1:26481-26728 GCA_003529225.1 Paenibacillus sp. | reverse complement strand
GGCCCATACGTTATTACAGTATTGTCTGTGCTCAAACAGCTATATCTTTTTTACTGGTCGCAACACTGCATAACCATAACCCTCTGGGAAATGCCGTTGATAGTCCTGTTTGCTTCCTTCATCCCATTCGTATCCCATACCTTGGGGGTCAAAGCTCCATGCCACTTCTTCAACTGTACGCATAACAGCGCCATTATCCTTCAGGTAGTCGAAAGTCGGGTGGAAAAAAACCAAATACTCCGATTCT
>DOJM01000592.1:16900-26438 GCA_003529225.1 Paenibacillus sp. | reverse complement strand
CCCTGCATTCCATTCCTTCAGGAATCGGTCCATCATACTCCAGTGAAACGGGGATTCCATACAAGTACCCCTTTTGACCATTTTGGTAAAACCATCCCGCCGTCTGACCAAGTTGTCCCGTAAGGGTATGGTTGGACATACTCTCCAACGTACCGCTGATCTCATCACAAGAGTGTCCGTTTCCCCAGAAGTCCCCATAGTTTGTTACGAAAATGTCCCATATCCCAATAAATTTGTGCGCCGGAATGAACTCAACTTTGATCTCTGCCGGTTGCAAATGTACCTTACTCATCTTATCCCGCTCCTTGATCAGATAATGATAAGGCGAGAATACCTCCTGACGAATAGCCAACGAAATAGGTCGGGGAGCTTTTTGGTAAGCTGCGGGGGTGAGCTGAAAAGCCTTGTTGAAGGCTCGTGTAAACGCTTCTTGCGATGAGAATCCATACTTTACAGCAACATCTAGAACCCGCTGATCCGTATCGCGGAGCTCCAGGGCGGCACGGCTGATCCTTCGAGTCCAGATATAATCCCGCAATGTTATCCCGGTTAATTGATTGAACTGCCTAGAACAATAGTAGGGTGAATAGCCTAGCTGTTCTGACATCTGGAGTAGAGATGTGTTCTCCGAAATATTGCTCTCCACCCAGTCTACCATTAGCTGGACCATTTCATTCCATTCGTACATGGAAGTCCTCCCTCCTTTCCTTTTGATCATACCACCGGAAATTTTTGTATATTTGATTCGAGTTGTACAATAAAAACCTGCTGTTATTTGTGGGACGGTTCACCGTATCATCAATAGAACGAAATGAAGGGCANNTTATACTATTGCTAAGTGTACTATTTTAAGACTCTATCAGTTGAACCATACATAAGTCGAGCAGAGGATTATGATAGCGATTTAATATTTTGTCGTATTATTCTTCACATGCAATAAGATTTTACAATGACCGGGGGCCGATGGCAAAAGCCGTCCCGCCTCCCGCATTGTGGACGCCTATTATGAGGACGACGCGTTCTACACCGTCACCTACGCGACCTCAGGTAAGATGCAGCAGATCGCCCAAAACCCCGAAGTCGCCGTTTGTATCATCGTCGAAAACTTTACAGCCGATGGTATCGGTGAAAACCTGGGCTGGGTGTGTGACGAGAAAAACGCGGAGATGATGACAAAGCTGCGCACAATATTCGCCGAGTGGTATAACGAAGCCAATAACGACGAAGACCCTAACACATGCCTGCTGCGTATTCGCCTGACAAAGGGCCTGTGGAATGACGCCCACAAAGGGATCAGAAATGAGATTGATTTTGTCAATAAGACGGCAAATTAAGTGGTCTATGTGGTTTCTATATTTTGCATATTAGGTTGCTGCCGTTGGGGTATAAGCATACTGTGTGGTTCGCCTTATTGGATTAATGTGAAGTAGACATTTGATAACAGACAATGTTAGCTCAAAGGGAGTGTCCGCACACTCTCTATTTTCGCCGTTACTTATGATAAGGTTCCCCGCGCTGTCTGAAACGGCAAGTTTTCTCTGTTACTTTTGTTCTCTGGTCACACTTTACGAACCGCGAACCATAGTTCGATATAGTTGAGGTTGTCTTTNNTGGAAAACCGAACGCAACCAAATTCAGAAATCAGTCGATTGGCAATCTACCACTGAGCAGGCACGAGGCAAGTTAAAACATTTGTATCCTGTAATTTGGATCCGGTCAAGGCACTAGAATATATATAACAAGTAAATTTAAGTAATTGATGGGAATTCCCGATATAGACTATATAAAAAAATCCCGCAGTCGATGCGGATATCATGAGGTGATGAAGTGGTAAAAATAGTACTAGGCATTATCTTCTTCGGCATAGGTTTTATTCTACATAGAACTTATGCAGTTGATGCTAACTTTATTATTTCAATTGTGATTGGAAGCTTGGCAGTTGTTATCGGAGAAGCGGTCGGCGGGTTAATTAAACCACTGCTTGTTAACAAAGTTCCAACGTCTGCCGCAGAGGCCGCAGCAGCTTCCGAAGTGATACTGGAAACTTCAGATCAAACCGCAGATGAATCAGAGCCTTCCGGCACCGGGGGCTGGTTAGGACTTTTTGCATTAGGCATTGTTTTTTCACTTTTCGTAGGTGTGCGGATACTTTATGGTAATATTTCATTATTCGGCACCGATGGCTATAAGCTTCTCACAGACCCTGACAGTAGTTACTACGTCGCTTCAATGCTCCCTAGTCTTGTGATAGAAACGGCATTAGTAACTATTCAGATCCTGATGATCCTGTTCATCTTATATCTGGGCCTCAAACATAAAAAATCTTTCAAATACATATGTATATCTTTCATTGCATATAACATCTTACTTAATACAGTAGATACCCTGATGTTTAGCCAAGTGCAGAGTACTCTTTCTGATGTCATACCAGATGATAACTCTTATACAGATATATTCCGCTCTTTCATTTATGCTGTGATCTGGATTCCTTATTTCCTGCGGTCCAAGAGAGTGAAGAATACTTTCGTAAAATAAGTATATTGGATGAACGTCCAATCAGAATTTCGCCGGACATGCGCCAGTCTTGAATCAGACCGTCGCATGTCCGGTTTACTTCTGCTAATTCATATACCGCGCACGGTATTCACTCTCCAGTATCCCCATCATAATCACATCATGGTATTCATGTTATAGTACAGCGTGTGGCGACGCACACCCTCCTGGACGAACCCGGCCGATTCATACATATGCGAAGCGCGCATTATAGCTGTAGACCACCAGTTCGATCCGGTGCAAATTAAGAATGCCGAAGCCGTAAGGGTAGATGTTTTTCTATTTCTTTCCTCACTTTTTGCTGGTTTAGTTTTTTTCAACCACTTAGTCTGGTTTTGAGCCATTTTTGCACCACGAAAAAACTCGCAGACGTCTGTTTACACATCGTCCGACTGGGGTGTGACCTCCCCACTCCTATAATCCGCATGCTGTAAACACAGCCTTCTGCTAGCTTTTCTCCAAAAAACTTGCCCCTACTTATGATACGGTTCACCATATCATAAGTAAGCGAAAACTATAACAGGAGCCGCCGGGGTATGCTCTCATCTAGATTTCTTAAGATCTTTTACTTCTATTATCTTTTTACTAAACTGATACTTTACAGTAACATTCTTAATAATCTCAGTATTCTGGTAGGCAAGAGTACCTTCAAATACTAACGTATCATTATCTTTCCACACTAGGTTATCAGCATAGCTATAATTCTCATGATCGGTGCGAATCCATGTATCTAATTCTTTTTGTGCACCATATTTGACTCTTGCAGATTCTATTAACTCTGGACTTGTCATTCCCTCTTCAATATTACTAATTTGAACGAAATTACTTTTATTAGAGCCTGTTATGATCGCAACTAACTTATGATTTGGAGAAGGGATAATTTTTGTAATATACATAGATGGTGCAGAAAAACTTAAATACTCTTTAAGCACATTGTCTTTTATTCTCCAAATGACATTTTGACTTCCATAATCCGAATAATTATTAAAGNNCGTAAATATCATACTTCCGTCTGCTAGCTTAACAATATAAGAACTCCGATAACTTTTCGACAAAATATCTACGGCAAAAGCAGCCGCATCAGCAATTTTTTGATTCTCATTTCTTATAAATGGCTGAAGTTCTTTTAAAGCTTTTACTCTCAACGTTGGATCATTAAAGCTTTCTACCAGCCTATTTATAGCAATATATACATATTCATTATTATCACTTTTTAAAGCATGTAGAAATTTTTCCGCATCATATTGAGTAGCTGGCTCCAAATCCATGTCTTCGGCGTTTAAATAACGTATGTAAGGCTCTGAGTTTTGATTTTTATAATATTCTGTTGCTAATAAAGCTGAAGCGGTTGAACTATATAGGGCAAGACAGGCAACCAAAATGACCCACTTTTTAGAAATTCTTTTTTTCCTTTTCTCTGTTCCATTGTGCCCAGCCGCTTCAATTAAGTTTTCATCAATGAGTCCGATCTCCTTAAATAAATCTTCTTTTTTCATAGGTTAACCCCCTCTTTGTCTAGATGAACTCGAAGTTTATTTCTTGTCCTAAATAAGATAGATTTCACTTTACTACTACTCATATTAAATCTCATAGAAAGCTCATCTATTGAAAAGGAATACCAGTACCTTCCAATAAATATGTTTCTCGCTTGCTCATCTATGCCATATAAAAATTGATTTATTAAGTTTGCGATCTCACCTTCTTCATACTCTGTTTCTACGGTATCAGGCGAAGCTAGACATTCTTCTAGTTCCGTTAGAATGACTTCAAACTCACGATTACGCTTTTTCGCTGTATTATAACCATACTTATCAAGCGCAATATTACGGGTGATCCTCCCTAAAAACACCGAAAAATTCCTAGGCAGATTAGGCGGTATTGCATTCCATGCTGCTAAGTATGTATCGTTCTCACATTCTTCAATATCCGAGAAATTTGAAATAATGTTTCTTGCAATCATTCTGCAGTAAGCCCCATATTTATTTTTAGTCTCTAAAATTGCTTGCTGTGAACGCTGTAAGTATAGGTGGATTATTCCTTGGTCTTCCATTCGTTTTTCTCCTTTTAAACACTCTTATCTATATAGTAGAGAATTGCTAGGATGGGTTGCACTTATATTAAAATTTACACCAATATATAAAGACAACCCCCTCCTAAACAAGGAAGGGGTCTTTGTAATAGATCTGCCTTTTGGTCATCTCTACAATCCAAAATGTTCTCTAACTAACCTAAATTGTTCTTCCACGCTCATACTTGGTATTCTTTCAACGGTTTTGATCCCCATTTTAGTACAAGCTTTCTTAATCTCATTGGAGAACTTAACCATAGATTTGTTACCGTGTTTAATCGTTTCTTCTGGATTTATCGTGTAGGCGTTAATACAATCTAAAATCATCTTATGATCTTCTCTGAAGTAATATAATCTCTCTATCTCTTCGTCGGACGTATAAAAACAAATCATTCTCTCTTCCGGGATAAACGGTAGTATACGCTCAGGCATTATTCCCAGATCAATTATAATTGGTTTGTCATTAGGCATTGTTAACAAATCAATGATAAAGAAGTCCATCATCTCTTCGACGATTTGAAATAGCCACTGGCAGTGCTCATCTACCGGTTTATTGAACCACTTATTCCAATCCAAATCAGGATTAGGAAATTGAAGGGCAGGGTATTCAACACGACTAGTAAATGGTCTATATTTTAAGACATCATCCCCCAATGTTTGAAAGCCTAGCTCCTCTACAAATTTCTTGGTCATGGTAGTCTTCCCAGCACAAGGTCCTCCATTAAGCCAGTAAACATGTTTTAATTGTTCCTTCAAATAATCATTATTTATCTTCATCCGATACACCCCATATGATTTGTGTAGTATCTTACTTTAACACGTTGGTTTCGGGGAGGTGGCGGATTCTTATCTTCCTATAACAGTGAAAACACATCGAAATTCTCCTTTCTTGGCACAAGTAGTTATATTCTACGAGTTGGGTTAAATTCCCTATCACTTTATCTTTAATACGATCTTTCCTTTTAAGGACTTTTCCCGTATTTTTCAATGATCATCGTTTTCATCAAGAAACCTCCATTTCTTTTTGTCTCGTTCAATCGTTTAACTTAGTGAACCATTTGCTGACGAGTAATGTCATAACAAGATATGCTCTGCAACCTTGGGAAAGAAAATCGAGATCACAAGTAATTTTTTTACATTTCCTCTCCCCCAACCCTCAGAGCAGAATTGTCGATAAATCTGAAATCGTAACCAGAACAATTAGGCATAGACTACCAAGGTAACCTGATAGGTTAATTTAGTTAACCAAGCGGTCATTGAGGATATTTTATACAAAAAGTTATAATTCAATTGACTAGTCGAAATCAAATTGGAGGTTATCCAAATGAATATTGAGATAGGAAAAAAAATCAAAACGCTACGATTACAAAAAGGAATGACTCAGGAAGAACTTGCAGCAAAAATTACNNAACAATGTAACCATGCCTGATATTCAAATTCTTCCTGATTTATCCGTGATTTTTGGTGTTACAATTGATGAATTATTTGCATTAACCGATGATACCCATTTAGAACGAATTGGAAATATGATTAGTACTGAACATTTTATATCCCAAGACGATTTTAACTATGCTGAACAATTTTTAAAAGGAAAACTAAATGATGCGCAAAAAAAATCCCCATCCCTCACCTTACTAGCTCAGTTACACATTCATCGTTCAGATGAGCACCGTGAAAGGGCTTCCTATTATGCCAAGGATGCACTGCTACTAGCTCCGGACAGCAAAAGTAATCATAATGCTTTGCGAGATGCGGAGAATGGAATCATATTTGATTGGAACTTTTCAAATCACCATAAACTCATTGAATATTATAAGAATTTCGTGCCGAATCACCCGGATTACTGGCAGGCTTATGTATGGCTCATAAACTACTTAATTGCAGACGGCAGATGCATTGAAGCAAAAGAAATTCTGGAACAATTGAACCAAATCCATCCTGGTCATTTATATCAAAAATATGGAGGGCTGATTTGCAAGGAAGAAGGCAACCTTTCTCAAGCGCTGGCTCTCTGGGAGCAAATGACTGATTTGTATCCTGAGGATTGGCTTGCATGGTCCTCCATAGGAGACTGTATGGCTAAACTTTGCAGGTACGACGAAGCCATAAAATACTATTCCAAAGGTTACGAACTACAGCCAAGTCCAAAGTATACAGATGCATTTGAAGCCATTTCTCATATATATATAATAAAAGGGGAATATGATAAGTCTATTAAAAAGCATCACGAAATAATTGAGCTACTAGAAAGGGACTGGATAGTCACAGAGGGTAAGACCGTTGATTTTTATAAGAGAGAAATAGAACATTTAAAGATAATGTTGAATAAACAAACCTAACATTATTAAAAATACCAAATAGCATGTACGACTGGCCCCTTCCGCCAAAACGGCGGAGGGGGCTTTTGCTTTCAGTAAGCAAAACTGCCCACCAGATACTACATTATTTTGTGAACCCAGAATGCTTACAGAAACCCGTGTGTGCTGATTTTCCCAAGCGGTGCAGTCCCCGGATATCTTAGGTTCTCTCTCGTTGTAACCTTCTAGCTACCTACCCGATCTAATATTTAAGTAACGTTACGAACATCCTAAGACTTTTAGTCAAGAAAGCAGGTAAATCTTTGCATATTAATCCTATTGTCGTCAAAGCCAAAGCTGGGGACCCAGAAGCATTCGTGCAGTTGATGCAGGAGATAGAGTTACCTTTATATAGAACTGCAAGGTCCATCGTCAACAAAGACGAAGATTGTGCAGATGCCCTGCAAGAGACGATGCTTAAAGCCTTTAGGTCCATCCATACACTCAGAGAGCCCGCTTTTTTCAAAACGTGGATCTTCCGGATTCTGATTAATGAATGCAACAAAATGATCAAAAACAACTCAAGAGCCCTCCCTTATGGAGAGCTTCCCGAAGTCCCTTCCATTTCCAAGGATTATGAGAAAATCGAATTATGGGATGCCGTTCAACATCTTGAGGAGAATCTACGGATTGTCATTCACCTTCATTACCTACATGACTTGCCGGTCCGTCAAATTTCCGACATTCTCGAAATTTCTACGGTAGCCGTGAAGACCCGGCTGCATCGCGCCCGCAAAAAGCTAAAGCATTCATCTCAATTCAATCAAGAAATGGAGTTGCGACATGGTAAACACTAAGTTAGAAGAACAATTAAAGAACTGCCAAAGCCTACTTCCCGATCAGTTATCGGATATTGCCCGCTCCAAGCTGAATGAAACTTACCAAATCATCAGGGAAACCGATAATTCCAATTCCCCCGTTCAGAAAAAGAAAAATGTATCAAAAACTTTTAATAAATGGTGGATTTCCACTGCAGCCGCTGCAATTCTTGGAGTTACAGTCCTTGCTTCCGGCTTTGTATCGCCCGCAATGGCTGATGCACTCAAGCAAATTCCGGTTCTGGGACAAATCTATTCATTATGGGGCGAAAACAACGGAGATCCCGGTGTTCAACAAGCCGAGGATTTCATCACAAACGTAAACCAAAGCGTGACCCATGGCGATGTGACCATGAATATTCCAACGTTGTTATTTGACGGGACCCGAATTCTTATGAACATAACCACTCCTGGAAACCGTCTGGCTTCGGAGCCCAATTCGCCGCCTTCAGATGCCAATAAAGGAGCGGTGGATAAGTTTGAGGTTCTCTATAAAGGCCAACCTCTGCTCTGGAGTTACGAACATATGGACGGTGAAACTGCTTCCAGCATAATGGTTCAGGTTTTGAACACTTATTATGAGCCGAGCACAACAACACAGACTGTCCAGTTCCCTGATCAGTTTGACTTGACTGTAAATGTAACGTTAAAGGGTTACGATGTCCCGTTCGAATTCGTTCTGCCTGTTACCAATTCAACGCCTGTTACCGCCCTAACTTCAGAGGAGACCAAGCATCACGATAATATTAACTTACAGATCAGTAAGGTGGAAATCACCCCAATCACAACGCAGGTATCCGTTGAGTACAAAACCAAACCGGGCCAGAGCAAAGAAGAAATGCTCGCTTCTATCCCTTCGAAATATAAGGGTGCTAACGGGGGCGTCATCGCTCTTCAGTTTGACATTGTGGATGAACATGGCGTTCAACTGAAGCCTGTCGGTGCTCACCCCTTAAGCGAATCTTATAATGTTCGTTTTGAACCCTTCAAGACTATACCGAGTACCGTAACCATCAAACCGTACTTAGTCGTTTCCGAAGGTCAAGCCCCAGCTGGGACTAAAGGACTGTGGGGAGACAACAATNNGGTCAAGGAATATATCCCTGAGCTGGAGACTGTACTTTCGGTGCAATAGTTCATTTGTAAAAAGGACATTATTCTCTTGGATTAAAAGGGTATGCAAACCTACAAAAGGCGAAGCCATAAATGGCTTTGTCTTTTTATTTAAATGACTTCAGTTAGATTCAATTTCAATTTTTTCCATATCAATCTCAATAAATAGTCACCTNNCATAATCATTTACCGTTTCCCAAGAAACTTCAAACACGGCTCATTTCCTTTTCACTCCCAGACTTAGGCTTAAAATCGGCCAGTTAGATTCACCCTTTGTGATAGCCGTGCGCTTGTCCTCCTAAAAGTGTGAGTGACGTTTCCGATGTGATGCGGAATCCAACGGATTGCTGCTGCAGCTTCCAGAGACGGTCATACAATCCACCGCGTCGTAGTAGGTTCATGTCGTCCTTGTTCGACCAGTCGACCGTCTTCTAGCACGATAATGTTGTCTGCACCGCGTATGGTTTTCAGCCTATGGGCGATCACAATAACGGTTCTGCCCGTAATCAGCGCATCAATTCCCTTCTGGATATCGGCTTCATTCTGCGGGTCAAGCGATGCTGTAGCTTCATCCAGCAATACAATCGGGGCGTTCTTAAGAATCGCCCGTGCAATGGAGATCCGCTGCT
>DOJM01000592.1:16362-16868 GCA_003529225.1 Paenibacillus sp. | reverse complement strand
CATGGCAACGGGCCATTTCTGCTGCTTGTTGAATATCCTGCTGCGACGCGCCCGGCCGCCCAAAGGCAATGTTGTTTCCAATGGTATCTTGGAACAGCTACACATCCTGAAACACAACCGACACAGACCCTAGCAAATGTTCTGGATCAATATCTTTAATATTGCGTCCGCCTAACAGAACACTTCCTTCGTCAGGATCATAGAAACGTGAGATCAAACGCAGCACTGTACTCTTTCCGCTGCCGGAGGGACCCACGATTGCAGTTAATGAGCCTTGCGGCATTTCTATGCTTAATTGTTTCAGAACAGGCTCACCTCCATAGCTGAAGGTAACATNNTCAAAGCGGATGGTACTGCTCTCGGGAAGCGGAGCTGTAGTCCCCGTCATTACCGGCTGGCGAAGCAGGTCTACGATGCGTTCACCCGCTTGTTCGTTGTAGCGGAATTCGGCATAGTTGGCGAGCGCCGTGGTCAGTGGATCATAGATGCGTGTGCCTACAATAAGG
>DOJM01000592.1:15233-16342 GCA_003529225.1 Paenibacillus sp. | reverse complement strand
CCAGCTGCAAAATACCGAGCTCCCCGCCTAACAATAGATGCACACCTACGTATACCATTAAGGTCAGACCCGCACGAAGAAGAGCCATAGCCGTTAGAATGACCGGTCCGAATATCCCTTCAAGCTTCACACTTTCCTTCATCAAAGTTCGAAAAGAGTTATCCAGACGGACAAAGCGTTCTCCCGTCAGGTTGTAGGCTTTCATCACCCGAATACCATTCAAATACTCCTGTAGCCGATTCGCGGCGTTCAATTTCGCTTTCATATGATTCGTCCCTAATCTGCGCCGCAGTCTGCCTGACAGGTACATAATTAGGAGGGCAACCGGCAGTGCCACGAACATGGAAAGCGCCATCCGCCAGTCGAGGAATAGTAAACCCGCAAGTGCGAATATCGGCAGTACAAAAGCCCCTGCAAGCTGTGGCAGCAGATGTGAAATTCCTGTCTCAACCAGCGTGAAATCGCCCATCATCATATTGGCCAAATCACCAGGATCCCGGCGCGTCAGGTAGCCTAGCGGAAGCTTACGCAGATGTTCTGCTAATTCCGCACGTCCCTGTGCCGCAACATTGTAAGCCCCGCGGTATGCAGTGCGGTATGCGGGGATCTCGCTCAGGAACATCAGTACCATAACAGCGGCTAGTTCCACGCAAATCCACCAAAGCCGTTCTATCTGAAGCTCTGCACCCACCGTAATATAAGGAGCAAAAATCAACCGCACCGCCTCAATTACAAGCGCAAACGGAAGCACACTAACTATGTTAGCCAGTAAGGAAAAAAGTACAGGCTTCAGCAGCTGCTGCGGTTTGCCAGCAGTAATATTGTGCAATACCTTCATAGCTGTTCCCCTCCCTTTTCCATATGCCAATCTCCGGAGCCACTGTAAGCATGCCACATTTTTGTGTAAAGTCCGTCGAGATCAATCAAACGATCGTGATCTCCGCGCTCCACGATTTGCCCGTCACGCAGTACCAAAATTTGTGCAGCTTCACGAATAGAAGACAGACGGTGGGCAATGACAATAACCGTCTTCCCGCGCATAAGCTCCGTTAGTGCCAACTGCATGTGATGCTCATTTTCCGGGTCGGCAAAAGCAGTAGCTTCGTCGA
>DOJM01000592.1:12139-15223 GCA_003529225.1 Paenibacillus sp. | reverse complement strand
ACGTATCGTATCCCTGCGGAAGCCGAGAGATGAACTCGTCGCATTGCGCAGCTCTTGCTGCAGCCTGGACTTCATCCAGCGTGGCTCCCGGTTTGCCGACGGCAATATTCTCATACAAAGTGTCATAGAACAGGAAGGTCTCCTGAAATACAAAGGCAACTGNNCATATGGCGGATATCCACTCCACCGATACGGATCGCACCCTCTTGCGGGTCCCAGAACCGCGGCACCAAGCTGGCCACCGTCGATTTACCTGAACCTGACGGTCCAACCAGCGCTGTAACCTTCCCTTGTTCTGCCCGGAAAGAAACCTCGCTGAGCGCAGCCGCAGCCCCCTCATCTTCACTGTAAGAAAAGGTTACGTCCATAAATTCAACGTCGAAAGCTTGCGGTGATAGCGGCTTTGCTATTTCTGGTACAGGCTGGTGTGCCAAAAGACGATCCATCCGCTCTACGCCTTCGCCGATATCCCGAGTGCTCGAAGCCAGCATAAGCAGCTTATAGAGCGGAGATGATACGCCTGGTGCCATAATTAGAAAGAACAGCAACACAAGCGCAAAGGACATGGAATTCGGCTGACCGCTTAGCATAAAGACACCCACCGGTAAAATAAAGGTAAACGAGGAGGCCAGCAATGTTTTGAACAGAACATAACCTGACTGATAACGGTCCGTAAACTCCAGACAATAATCACGGTATCTGGTCATATCACTGTAGAACTTTCTGAAGGAATGCACCGTCTGCCCGAACACCTTCACCGCTGGCATCCCCCGCACATACTGCACCGCCGAAGCATTGATCTGCTCCAAAGAATCATGATACTGCTTCACACTGGTTTTTCCCTTACCGCTCATCATAAGTGCTGACTGCACAACCATTCCTATGAGGATCGGTAGAAGACAGGCAACAGCTAACGGCGGACTCAGCCAGAACATCGCCACAATCATCAGCACCGTAGACGCCAGCGCGCTGACCAGATCAGGGAGCTGATGCGCTACGAAATTTTCCACCTTGTCAACATTCTGTTCCAGCGTCTTCTTCACTGCGCCGGTCGAAGTTCCATTCAGGAAGCCGAGCGGCAATCTGCCTAGATGTTCGGTCATTCGCACACGCAGATTATACTGAATACGAAAAGCCGCGATATGCGAACACATAATACCGCAATATGAGGTCACCAACCCTCCAACCAAGCCGCCGAGTGCAATCCATCCCCAGCGGATCATTGCATCACCGTCAACCTGTCCAGGAGATGCTGCATGCCGCAGTAGCTCGGCCAAGATGAAATAAACAGACAAAAATGGTACCAGCATTAGCACGGCGCTGACAGATGACAATACACCAGACAGGATCAGCAGGCCCCGCTTCTCTCCGGCAATCTCCAACAGTCTCGACATGCCAGTTTTGGTTTTACTCACAGCTGTTCCCCCACTCTTTATAATTACGCACAAAAAAAGCGCACTGAGAATGATTCTCTGTGCACTAGTGTATAGGAACGCTCTTCATGGTTGCTACCGTTTCCGGGATTATAATCAACCAAATCAGGAGCATCTGTTTTCGATACGAGCTTACATCCTTGTTCCTAAAGAACGCTGTCTACCACTGATCAGATACTCTCCAGGACGCACACCGAATTTTTTACGAAAGGCTGCTGAGAAATGGCTGACATTCACGTATCCGACTCTGGATGCTGCTTCACTTACCGTCATATTTCCATGTTCTAGCAGCTGCTGTGCCCTTTGCATCCGTTGTTCGATCACATAGGCATGGACAGTATAACCGAACATTTCCTTAAAGCCCTTCTTCAATTTGAACTCATTGAGGCAAATAATGCGAGAGAGCCCTGCTAGCGTCGGTGGATGTAAATAATCACGTTGCAGAATTTCCTTGGCTAGTCGCAGGCTCTCCATATCATCTCTAGATAGCTTGACCGTGTGGGAAATCCGATCAGCTTCAAATAAAGATTCATTGAGATAGACAGCCATTAGCTCCAGCATTTTCCCCTCCAGATAGAGTTCCCGCATACCCTGACTATAGGAACAATCCGCAATTTGAGACAGAATGAGTCGGATAGATGGTGTGATAGCGTTTTTGCCAAAAAACAACCCAGCTCCTCCTCCGGCTTGGAGCCGTGTATCCTCGGTCAGTCCGCTGGTCATCCGCTCAAATTGTGCCGGACTCATATCTATGCTGAGGAATCTGTAGCCCGCTCCGCTAAGGTATATACAATTTTCACTTCTTACTCCGCCGTGAAGCAGCACACTTTCTCCTGTATCTATGGCAAAATAGTCCTGCTTCAGCGAGGTCCCCCATTCAATTCCATGTCCCATACAGAATATCAGCTCCGTACGAGGTGTTCTAAACTCGCCCTTCGCTTCGATATCCCGATTAAATTGGAGATCAAAATCCGTCATCTGAAGATAACGCTGAGTAAGCAGGCTCCGGCAGCTGCCCTCCCCTAGCTCGACCGGTGGTTTTATCTCAAAATGGCTTCCGTCCAACTGGTAAGTAATATTAAACCCTTCGCAGCTAAGCGTCTTATGGGCATCAATCGTTTCCGCTTCATTCAGACCATCGCTACGCTTCATGCTCATCCCTACTTCCCCTTACTTTGGATTAATTATATATGTATTGAGAATGATTATCAATTGAATGTTCTTTTAGCAAATATCCATAAACAACAAAAAACCTCCCCACCCCTAAAGGGTAAGAAGGCTTAAACTCGNNTTTCAGCTCCCCAAGCTATTGAATCAGGCTTAATCCGTAATTTTCACATTTCCAAATACAGCCTTATTCCTCGAATCATTACCCGGATTGCTGAGCGCTATGCCAATATACACCTTGCGATTCATCGGGATCTGAACAGTTCCGACTGTTTGCCAGTTATTCCCGTTCGTCGAAATAGCCCCTTTGAAGGTATTTCCACTTCTGGTCAGCTTTAGCCATCTTGGAGCCGAGGCAGCCGCAGTATGGTCGGCCATATTGCCCGCGGTCTCTGCACGATACTGGAAGGTTGCCCCATTCTCGGGGGTAAGCATCATATCTGCGTGCTTCGAATTATGACCCAGCGACTCCCGAATCATAATG
>DOJM01000592.1:11691-12116 GCA_003529225.1 Paenibacillus sp. | reverse complement strand
ACTTTAACAATAATCTCCGCATTGCCGCTCACAGATTGGTATATATAATTCAGTTGATCTCCATTTCCCCAAATATCCGTAGAGCTGCTGCTGAGTGTAAATTGCTTATTGGATGAATTATAGGTAACGTTCCCCGGCATGGAACCGATATTTCGAGCCTTCCAGCCTGCTGGTAATTGAGCCGGATAGTCTTGTTCTACCGGAGGCGTCCAGCCTGGCGTCGGCCAGGTTTCACGTTCCTTGATATTGGCCAACTCATCTTCTGGCCAGGCCCCGTAAGCAAAGAACGACAGGCGCTTAACCCCCGGATAATTCTCGCGGATTCCCTTGTAAATCTCCTGATATTGATCATCAGTCCAGTCATTATCCAGTGTGGCTACAATCTCCACGTCACTGCCGCTGATCCGGTCACTCGTATCCTTCAG
>DOJM01000592.1:10456-11619 GCA_003529225.1 Paenibacillus sp. | reverse complement strand
ATTCTGTCCAACCTCAATGAATTCTGGCGGCAAAATATACACGCCGAGCTGCACATCCGGCTTCGAGGACTGGGTGATATCCTGACGGATATCGCCCACATACTGTCCAATTTGATCGGTCCTCCATTCATTCCACTGCTCACGCTGAGGTGAATCCGTCTCGAAGTCAATGCTGAGCGGTGAGTACCCGAACTGAGCCTGATACTTCGCAACGGTGTAATCACTGACGTCCATGTTGTAATTGTCGAAGCGAATCCAGTCTAGCACAACACCGTCAACAGCATAATTCTCGATCACTTCCTGAATGATGGAACGCTCATACTGCTGCACTTCATGGTGAATCGGATTAACGAAGTATTCGTTGCCGTTAGAACCTGTAAACGGAGTCTGAACCCCATTAACCAGCGCCTGCATCTGCCATTCATCGTGAGCCAGGAAGGCCTGCTGATCATGGAACTGGGGAATCCAGGCATGAACCTTGATTCCTGCAGCATGGGCTGCCGTAATAACAGCCTGCAGGGCATCGAAATTCTGATAACCTTGGGCAATCGGAGCAATATCACTCTGATAAAATACACTTCCGGACGGAACCTCATCATCTTCATCCTGCTTCACGTTCATGCTGATAACATCGACACCGTAGCTTGTGGACAGCTGGATGAAATTCTGGACATCCACCGTGTTCTTAAACTGGTTTACGGTCCGTACAATAACTTCCGTTTCGAAAGGGGGATTACTCTCCTCATCGGCCTTAACTGGTACGGAACCACCTGCTATCGAAGAAACCAACACAAAGCTTAACACTGCTATGAACCTCGATCTCAACGCAAATGACATAATCTCGCCTCCACAAGTATAATCGCCTCTAGCGTCCTTCCAAGGACGGTAAGCGTTTAAACNNCTTATACTTTCTTATATTTTTTAATAGTCTTATTTAACCTTCAAACAGAATTATTTCGTCACATTGATTTTCTTGACATTCTCCTGCCATTTTTCGGTTCTGAACTCAAGCAGCTTATCCAGCCCCGCTTTTTGGGTATTCTTTTTGGCTGTTTCCAGTGCCGACAATACCTCTCCATCCGACTTCGCCTGAACCATTTGTGCGTAAGCAAGGGTGTAAATATCCCCGATATTCTGTGCGATGATACCAATCTCCGTATCCG
>DOJM01000592.1:8289-10442 GCA_003529225.1 Paenibacillus sp. | reverse complement strand
GGATCGGTATTCACAAATTCCGTAATGTCCAGCGCGGTCTTCCAAGTCACCGTGGACTGCGCCACGGTCTCCCATGATTTCTGGTTCGCGGAAAGCAGCGCCTCTAGGCTCATTTTCGCCGTATCAATAAAGGTCGTATTTCCCGCCCAGTTAAAGTCCTCGAATTTTCTCATCGTTTCGGTACGCTCGTTAGCAGGAGTCGTCTTGTATTTCTCGTTCGGAATTGGTGCTCCGTCTGCGTCCTCCTCATCCCAGTACAAACCTTTAGGACCGAAGAAAAGCACCTTCTGTCCCTCCGGACCCGTAATCCAGTCAAAGTAAGCGAAGATAGCCTCCGGATCCTTGGCCTTTTTTGTAATTACACTGACGTTCCAACCCAGCGTCTCGAAACCGCTTACAAATACTTGTGTTTTGTCTAGTCCGGCTTTATGAATCGGCCAAATAATTTCATAACCGCTGTCCGGATTGTTCGCAGTCAGTGCACGGTGTCCCTCGGCTCCATACGTAGTGATATTGGATTCGACCATGACCGCTACCCGGCTGGTATTGANNTGGGTTTGCTGCAGCGCATCCTGCGTAATCAGCCGTTCACGATACAGCTTATTGATATACAGCACCATTTCCTCATAAGCGGGATCGTCCAAGATAGATGACAGCTTGTCGCCTTCCGGATGTCCCATGAGTGAAATGAACTTACTGGTGGAGTTCTCCCTAAAGCCGCCATACATAATTTCCAGACCTGCCCCCTTCTCACCAACCTCCAGAGGTACTACATCCGGATACTTTTCTTGCACCATGAGCAAATATTGATACAAATCATCAAAGGTCTCCAGTGCCGGTCTGCCGAGTTCGTTATAAATTTCTTTATTCACCATCCATCCGCCGTTGCCGAATTGCCCAGATGTATACCAGTTCGGGATTTGATAGATTTTCCCGTCTTCTGAACGGAGCAAATTCAGGGTGGATTCCTTCACATATTTCTTGAAGTTTGGATACTTGTCGTAATAATCATCCAGCGCAACGAGTTGCCCTGCCTGCACTAGCCGTTCCACTGAGGATCCCCGGTCAGTAAAGATGACATCCGGTAAATCACCGCCGACGATCATCGTGTTGAGCTTTTCTCCGGCCGCTCCTCCGGATTGAATCGGTTCAACTGTAACCTTACGGTTCTCCTGAATCCATTTTGTCGCCTCATTATCCCCCCATGGTGATGTCGTAAGCCAGTCGTAGTTTCCATAGAAGCTGAAGGTGACGGGCTTGATCCCGCTGCCGTCATCTGTGGCAACCTCGGTATTCAGATTTTTTTCGCTTGTGTTTGGTGAAGTGTTAGAATTCCCCCCTCCGCTACAGGCAGCGAGAAGAAGCACCAGCGAAGTCAGCAAAAGAGATATCCATTTCATACGATTGCCCATTCTTTTCCCTTCTTTCTACATAATATGGAGACTGCTATTCTTTCAATGAACCGATCATTACGCCTTTAACAAAGTACTTTTGGAGAAAAGGGTACGTCAGGATAATCGGAATAGTAGCGATCATCATCGTAGCCATAGTCAGTGACTTCGTGGTAATCGTCCGATTTCGGTTCATATGATCCAGTGCGATGGCATTCGATGAACCAATTTGGGTCATAATGTTGGAGTTCATAACCTGCCGCAGCAGAGTCTGAATAGGAAGCAGTTCGTCCTTCGTAATATAGATCGCTCCCGTAAACCAGTCGTTCCAGTAACCAACCGCAGTAAATAAAGCAATCGTGGCCAGCACCGGGCCTGAGACGGGAATAACGATTCGGAAGAAAATGCCGTAGTTACTGCAACCGTCGATTTTGGCCGATTCCTCAAGCCCCTCCGGCAAAGCGTTGAAGAAGGTGCGGATGACAATCATGTTCCAGACGCTGATGATGCCGGGGATAATCAGAACCCAAAAGGTGTCAAGCATACCCAAAGAGCGAACTAGTAAATAACTAGGGATGAGCCCTCCACTGAAGAACATCGTAATCATGAAGAACACCATATATTGTTTTCGAAAAAGCAATGTTTTCTTGGACATTCCGTAAGCTAGCAGGGCCGTGAAGAAGACGGACAATGCCGTGCCGCCGAGCGTTCTAAGAATGGTGATCAGAAAAGAATTCAGCAGGCGATGATCCTGAAACACAA
>DOJM01000592.1:6403-8221 GCA_003529225.1 Paenibacillus sp. | reverse complement strand
TGCCCGGCGCGCGATTTTGTTGGCCATCACCAGCAGAATGACACTGATCACCGCTTTGAAAAGCCCTACCGCTGTCGCATAAGAGAATCTGGCATTTAATATCCCCCCACGGTACACATAGGTGTCGATAACATCGGAGTAGGGTCGCAGGATTGGATTGGTTGCCAGCAGCAAAATGTCCTCGAAGCCCGCACTAAGCAGACTGCCGATGGCAAGAATCATAAAGATGATGATAATGGGGGTAATGCTGGGGAGTGTAATCAAGTGAATTTGCTTAAATCGGCTTGCTCCGTCTATGGAAGCGGCTTCATATAAAGTCGGATCAATGCCTGCAATCGCGGCCAGATAGACAATGCTCCCAAATCCGACCTCCTTCCACACATTTACACTTACTAGAATAGACCAGAAGTATTTGGGTAGCGCCAGGAAGTTAACTGGCTCCCCTACCAGATTGAATCGCTCCAGCACATAGTTCACCGTTCCGTTGTCAACGGATAACAGCGAAAATACAAAACCGGATACAATAACCCAGGACAGGAAATAAGGTAAATAGCTGACGGTCTGGATAATGCGTTTAAAACCCATATTTCCGATCTCATTCAGCATCAGTGCAAGAAGAATCGGGGCAGGAAAAGAGATAATCAATTTAAGCAAGCTAATCACAATGGTATTTCGCATCACATTCCAGAACTCTGGCGCCTCGAAGAACATTCTGAAATGCATAAATCCAACCCAGGGGCTCTTCATAATACCGCCAAAAATATCGTATTGCTGGAACGCCATAACCACGCCATACATCGGAATGTAGCTAAAAATGAATACAAAGATAATTCCCGGCCAAACCATGGACTGCAAATCCAATTGACTGGTGAATTTCTTCCATCTACTTGGTTTCTCGGCCGTGTTCATCCGTTTTTCCTCCTCTGGACGATTCTAGTGAAACAACGGCAAAAATGCTTTGTTCTTCTCCAGCATTTCATCCAGCAGCTGTTCAGCTACGGTGACCGAAGGCACGAGCGGATGATGAACCATAGCCTGCAGGGCTATATCCCGGTCTCCGTGCACAGCTGCCTCGATGGTGAGGCTCTCGTATTGCTTGACCGCAGCCAGCAGGCCTTTGACGGGCTGCGGAATTTTGCGCAGCGGAATCGGCAGCGGACCTTGTTTGGTTACCACACAGTTCACCTCAATGGAGGCATCGTCCGGCAAGAAGTCAATCATTCCGTTATTCCTTACATTCAACGTCTGGATATCTTGGGAATCATTATAAATGGAGCGCATCAGCAGCACTGCCGCCTCCGAGTAATAGGCTCCACCACGCTGCTCCAGCTGCTTTGGCTTCTCCTTTAGCTCTACGTTCCGGTACAGCTCAAACAGCTCTTCCTCCACCTTCTTCACTACCTCAGCGCGCGATCCGGTCGTTGCTGCTGCTTCCTTCTGTTCCGCAAGCATCGCGTCCGTCATGTAGTAATAGCTCAGGTNNCTCAAAGCATTCAGAAACTGGTGGTCCCAGGAATCAAACGGCACATTACTCGCCTTGTAGTTCTGGGGGTAATCAATGAGCTCCTGCAGCTTGCTTTTACCGTCAATTACGATATCGGATACCCAGTGCAGATGGTTGATACCGACAAACTCCGCGTAGATCTTCTCCATAGGAAGTCCGAAGAACTCAGAGAGCCACTTTTGAAAACCGATCGGCGAGTTGCATAGGCCTACGCTTTTTACCGATGAATATTTGTGAACAGCTTCAGTTACCATACCGGCCGGATTCGTAAAATTCAGCAACCAGGCATCCGGAGCTAGCTCCTCGATGTCCTT
>DOJM01000592.1:5030-6322 GCA_003529225.1 Paenibacillus sp. | reverse complement strand
CATACCTACCCGGATTTGAGTGCAGATAAAGTCTGCTCCGGTGATTGCCTCCCTCCGCTCAAGCGTCTGGGCTACGGTAATCGGCAGTCCGGACTCAGCAATCATACGCTTGCTTAGTTCCGCAATCGTATGCAGCTTCTCCCTTCCCGCCTCAATATCCACCAGCCATACTTCGCGAACGGGAAGCTCTTTATGATGCATGATGATGCCTTCAATAAGCTCAGGCGTATACGATGAACCCGCTCCGATGACAACGAGCTTCAAAGTCCCCTTCATAATAATAGCCCCTCCTTACCCAGTGATAGACAATCAAGAACCTCCTGATTCACACGCATACCGCTGCTTTCCATTGCCAGAACAACCGCGCCTACAACCGGTTCCCGGGTTAGAATCCTTAAAGTGCCATTTGGAGCCGAATGCTTCACTCTCTGTTCAATGGCCCGCCGGATGATGCCTGAGCGATCCCCCTTGGTCAATAGGCTGCCTGCAAGTACGATGTCAAAAGAATCCTCCTCCATAGCCAAATGGCGGATTGTCGATACCGCTGCCAAACCGAGCTCATCCCCTTGCTTGGTCAGCAGTAGGGTGGCAACCTGGTCTCCTTCATCTGCCGCTTGAAACAGCAGCTCAGCAATCTNNAGGCAAGTCTCTGGAATGATCCAGGTAATCCTCCCTTAAATCCGCAACACTGGAATAGCCCAGCAAATGAATTAAGCGTTCGCTTAAGACAGTCTCTTTCTCTCTTCCATCATCCGCCCGAAGAACGCTACGAAATACCTCAATACTTAGATCATAGCCGCCGCCGTAATCACCGAACCGATAGCCAAATCCACCACATTGGTAGGTAACGCCTTGCGGATTTTTACCGGCGCAGTTCACTCCCGAGCCGCAGATCAGCACGATCCCATAATTACTCTCTGTACCTGATCGCAAGGCAATCCAGGTATCGCAGGAAATCTCAGTTCGGGGAAGGCCAAGTCTGCTGATGATTGGTCGTAAAATTCGAAAATCGGATTCTCTGTCCGCTCCAGCCAGACCGAACCAGGAATACTCCATCTGATCCTTTGTCAGCCCCGACGCTATAATCGCTCCAGATACAGCCTGGTGCAAACTGTTCTCCGCCTGCTCACGATTGTTTTGATGATTCCCGTTTCCTCCCTTGCCTACACCGATGACCGTTCCCTGTTCATTTGCAATCATTGCATAAGTTTTGCTGCCCCCTGCATCGACTCCCAAAAAGTACTTCACAGTTCGTTTCACTCCTAATATTTAGGTTAACCTTACAGATGCGG
>DOJM01000592.1:0-4987 GCA_003529225.1 Paenibacillus sp. | reverse complement strand
CTGTCTGACTGTCGTCAATCGGGGATAAAATTCACCTACGAACTGCTGATCATCAAAGCCAACCACTGAGATATCCTGAGGTACCAGAATCCCCTCCTCACGCAGGGCTTGAACAACACCTAAAGCAATAAAATCGTCTCCGGAAAAAATGGCTGTCGGCAGCTTATCTTCACGGATCCATCTCTTGGCCACCTCATAACCGCTACTTACCGTAAATCCGCAATATTCTGTGCCGAAAGGCGTTAGTCCCGCTTCATCCAGCGCCTGTACATAACCCCGCTTGCGCTCTGCTACACTCAGGAACACCGAAGGGCCACCGATATAGGCGATCTGGGTGTGTCCAAGACCAATCAAGTGTTTGGTTGCTTCATACCCCCCTTGATAGTTATCGACGACGACACTGGGAACATCCTCATGCTGGAGCTGGTTATCCAGCAAGACAAACGGAATGTTTTTTCTTTTCAGCTCCTCCACATATTCTTTCTCCTCAATCGGAGACAACAGGATAATCCCGTCCACGCGATCCTTCTGAAACAGGAAGTTAACGCCTTCATCCTCATTCTCGGCTATGGATAGGGCTAAGAAGTAACCTTGTTCTGCCAGCTTCCGATTCACCACGCGAATCACGCGGTCATAGAAAGAGTCGTTAAAGTTGGTAATCGACATCCCGATGACTCCAGTCTTGCCGCGAACGAGACTCCGTGCCGCCGAATTGGGCTGATAATTTAATTCCTCCATAGCACTCAGCACTTTCCGCCTATTGCCTTCACGTACAGAAGGTGAATTGTTAAGAACTCTGGATACGGTCACTACAGAGAGCCCCGACTTTTTGGCTACATCATGAATGTTCATCTAAGCTTCTATGCCTCCAAGTTCAATAGTTTAAACGTTATAACTTTTAAGGAAATAAAAAAGATTAATTCATCTCGCCATAACTACGTCCTGACTGGGAATCGAACATTGAATGTCAGTTTCGCCTTTATCGAAAGTATCAAAATGATTTCAAAAGTTTAAAGGTTTTAACTTTAAGATGATTTTACAACCATTCCCAATATCCGTCAATCCATAAACTGCAGCCAAACTTAATATTCCGCAATTTAAATCGTCGGGAATAGCAAAGTCTTTCCGCACGATATAATGGCTTATCATTAATTCAAGAACCACACAAAAAAACCTTCCCTCACCCCAAAAATATGGGTCTCCTTTCTGCCTAATACTAAACATAAAAATTTTCAATAAGACTCTTTATATACAATGTATCAAAATCACCTATAATAGTTAGGGTATTGTTATTAAATGATTTCATGGCTGGCTATTTACTTAAAACTATTTAAAAATTTGATTATGTAGGGAGAAGATATAAATGATAATTTTGTCAGAAAATTCGAAAATACCAGATAAATATGCAGACTTTCTGAATAAGATTGCAACTTACTATGGAGAAGAAGAAAATTTCAAAGATANNAGATTATCGTTTAAAGATGATATTTCCGATGCAGAATTGTTAAAGCGCGCAAGCCTTAATGGTATCATTAATGATCTGGATGTCTTTAAGGAAATGGTAAGTGACAATCCTGATAAAACCAAAATAAAAACAGTTTATATGGAAGAACTTAATGCTTTGTATTACACGATAAATGACATCTTCAGAACACTGTGAGGAAATGTACCTTCTAATTCAATTCGGCAGAATCCGTAAATCAATTCGCAACAAAAAACCTTCCCTCACCTCTAGAGGTGGAGAAGGCTTAAACGCGTCACTTCCGAAGACATGGCCAGCTATATTTTCAGCTCCCCAAGCTTAATCAGCTCGACAACCGCTTGTGAACGGCCTTTAACGTTTAGTTTTTGCATTACATTGGAGATGTGGTTCCGAACTGTTTTTTCGCTGATAAATAATAAACCAGCGATATCACGAGTCGTTTTGTCCTGCACGAGAAGCTCGAAAACTTCGCGCTCACGATGAGTCAACAGAAATTTGGTGTGGTGTTCGTTCCCCTTCAATGGTGTCACCCCTCCTTGCCCTGGGTTTGTTTGGTATAACAAGGTAAAGGGATACAGTCAAAACATATTATGTATTGATGAAGTTAATGGTGCTGTCATAACTACAAAATGGGCTTAACCACCCGAAGCTTATTACACCGCTTTAGTGAGAACATTCACCCGCAAAAGCTTGAAATTCTCTTGGATAGAATCATCTCCTTACAGGGCAAACTACAACTAGTTGTTTCTTATTAAAAGGAGGTGTAAGTATGAGCAACTCGAAAAATAATCAACCTACTAAGGCAGAGGTACAAACTACGAAATTAAACAAATTGCCAGTAGCTGGTAAATTCGAACCGGAATTTTCTGCTGAGGAAGCCGCAGAAGTATTCAAAAATCATCCCACTACGGAACATGAATCCCACAATGAACAATAAAATAATGACGACACAGAATGGGCTGTCGAATAAGTAGCTTTTTCCTATAAATGAGACGGTCCGGTTAATTATAAAAATTGTAAGCAACACAAAGCAGCGATTCATCCATTATTGGAGAATCGCTGTTTTGTGTTGTTGGTCGTGNNTAAGTTTCGGACTCCAGAATTAGATATATTTTTACAAACTCAACTCCCAATCCCGGGGGTTTTTTTGTCTTACAAAATATAACTATGAAATACATCACAATTTTATATTGACAGTAAATGTATACGGACTTATGATAAGTCCAGCATAAATGATAACGATTATCATTCACATATAAAAAAAGGGGTGCTTCATTCAATGAAATTCACATATGCCGTGCCTGCAGGTCTTCTTGCAGCCTCCATACTATTTACCGGATGTGCCAGTAGCAACAATAACAGTAATAGCAACACTAGTAACAATAGCAACAATAACTCTGCTGCTAACAGTACCAAGGCAACAAATACATCTGATACTACTACAGCAACTGCTGCCGACTTTACATCAGCGGTTGAACAATATCGTACATATGTCATCGAGCAATGTGATGAATTTGTAAAGCAAACAGAAAATTTCACGAACGCAGTAAAAGAAGCAAAGATTGAGGATGCGAAAGCACTTTATGCGCCAGCCCGCATGTATTACGAGCGAATTGAGCCGATTGCAGAAGCACTTGGTGATTTGGATCCGAATATTGATGCCCGCGAGAATGACGTAGATGCTGCTGAATGGCGCGGCTTTCATAAGCTTGAAAAAGCACTCTGGCAGGATAACACAACCAAAGATATGACCGAAGTTGCTGACCAATTATTGAAAGATGCCCAGCTTCTACGTGCAAAAGTAGAGACCGTAGAGATCGGTGCCAATCTGCTCGTTACTGGTGCTGTAGAACTCCTTAATGAGGNNCCAAAAGATATACGAGCTGTTAAAGCCAGAACTGGCGAAAAAAGATGCTGAGCTGGAAAAAACGATTGGTGAACGGTTTGCAGCCTTGCAAGCTGAGCTTGCTCCTTTCAAATCTGGAGATGGATATGTTTCCTATGAAGAGCTGAAGGAAGAAGATGTACGTAAATTGAGTCAGAATTTAGATGCCTTGGCTGAGCCATTGTCCAACATGGGAACTATTCTAGGAGTGTGATCATCATGAATAAGCAAAATAGATCTACCGGTTTACCAGCGAATGCAGAGGGTGCCCCTCTCAATGAAGAATCCAAGAGCAATCTTATATTAGATAAGAAACTAAGCCGCCGCGACATGCTGCGGCTTACTGGCGCCACTAGTCTTGGTCTACTATTAGGTGGCGGAGGTGTTGGTGGAATTATGGCAGCGCGCAATNNACTGACCCCTGCGCAGAATTTCATTTACTTCGCAGCCTTTGATCTGACCACAACGAAGTTAGCCGATGTGAAAAAGCTAATGCAGGTATGGACAACTGCCGCAGCTTCTCTTACTACTGGCAGCCTCATAGGCGACGTCAATGACAACCCTAATCTACCACCTTCCGATACAGGTGAAGTGGATGGTTTAAACCCTTCACGCTGTACACTTACCTTTGGTGTCGGACCTTCTTTTTTTGACAACAGATTCGGTTTATCTTCCAAGCGTCCAACCCTATTAGCCGATCTTCCAGCATTTACGGGAGACAACCTGGACCCTAAGTGGTGTGGTGGAGATATTTGTGTCCAAGCATGTGCTGATGATCTGCAGGTGGCCTTCCATGCCATCCGAAATCTGGCACGTATCGCCCGTGGCACAGCCGTACTCCGCTGGACACAGGAAGGCTTCCAGCGCACAGGTACAGCCGACCCTAAAGGAACGACGCCTCGTAATCTTCTGGGATTCAAAGATGGTACAGGTAATCCTGATACTACGAATGAAGCAGAAATGAACGAAGTGGTCTGGAATAATAGCAGTGACGGTCCTTCATGGATGAGCGGCGGCACTTATATGGCAGTTCGCCGTGTACGTTTTCGAATTGAGGTCTGGGACCGTTCCTCTCTAAGCGATCAAGAAGCCACCTTCGGCCGTTATCGTCATAACGGAGCGCCTATCGGTGCTAAGGATGAATTCGATGATCTGAATCTTAAAGCGGCTGATGCTTCCGGGAAGCCCGTCATTCCGCCGGATTCACACTCTGCCTTAGCGCATGGTGACGGCACAGTCAAAATGCTGCGCCGCTCCTACTCCATTTCCAGCGGATTAGATATCACAACAGGTCAACTCGACGCAGGATTATTATTCATCAGCTTTCAACGGGATTTAATGAAGCAATTTGTTGTNNTATTTGCCTGCTTCCCAGGTATTCGCCAAGGCGGCTACATCGGGGAAGCCCTTTTAGGCTAAGCCAGCCCTAATTTTCCAATCGAATGTTCCTGTCCATTATTGAAAGGGGATTATCCCGATGTACTCTCTTAATAAACGGCTGCTATCGAAGGCAGCCGTACTGATTCTGTTTAGCATCATATGTATACTGATGCTACCTAACCCGGCGGGGGCGGAGGGCTATGGCTCGGTCGACGAGCTGCTGCCGCCTGTCGGCAGCG